>CAZNSF010000290.1:0-2961 GCA_964575565.1 uncultured Verrucomicrobiota bacterium
CACAGAGGCCTTGGAGGCTATTTCCAAAATTTTGCAGAACCGTCCTCTGTTGAGCCATTCTAATGATGATTGGCTGCTAGGAGCCATAGGGTATTATCAAGCCTACGAAATGGTTCCGCAAGTGGAAGAAGGCATTAAGAAATGGGTTGAGAAAAAATATTCTTCGGATGGAAAAATGGCGCATAAGCGCCTCCGAGATTGGGTAGATGTTATTTCTTCTTTTCCTGCAGAATTCCAAATCCATTCGTTCCGACAGCTTGTGAGTGATGATGTCATAAAAAGAATTATGCAGTTAGATGATACTGTTCCTGAGTATCATTATGCTTATTCTTTTGCTGGCATACTGGCACAATTTGATTTTCGAAGTCTCGAAGTTCGCCATGAAATGCTCGAATACTTTGTAAAAGAGATGTCGGATAAACGAAAGGCTCTCTTCCTAGAGCATATTGGTACTCGTCCCTTTAAAAAATTTAAAGTAGATCCACAATATCCCGAAGAACTAAATTCAAACGGAGGCGAAGTGCCTCCTTTCCCTAATGGATGGATAGAAGGCGATCTTCAACTTCTCGATGAGCTTGAACCTTACTTAGATAGTCCCTCATTAAAAGAAACGCTCAACAAATCACGCGCCAACCTTCAAAATATCTTCGAGAATATTCAATAACTGAATAAAACAATTAAAACTATGAAAACTACAAACGTTAACTTTATGAAATGGATAAGCATTATTGGAATTTTATTCCTTGTGGATATTGGGATAGGATATTCCGCATCTCAACATACTCAATTTACTAGAGCCGCAAAGGCATTCCGTAACTCTGATACAGAAAAAGACGCCATCAAAACTTTGCCTGCTGCTCAAGAAGTCATCGATCGCCTTCTTGCAGAAGTTGAGAATTCGGATCCTAAGAAGCCGATTTCCCCACTCATCAAAGGATATTTGCAACAGTTGAAGGATTATGGCGATGAAGGTTCTAAAGCAATCCGGGCATTTCTTCGTAAGCACGAAGATATCGACTTACGATCTAATAAAAACGAAAATTTCGGAACTTTGCGTACAGCTCTTATCGCTAATCTTTATTGGATGGATAATGCTTCTTCGAGGGAAGCGAATCGAGAAGTTTTAGCAACCACCCCTTCGCCGGCAGAAATTTTCCTTGCCGCTAAAAATCTTGAGAAATTTGCGCCGGGCAATTATCGCCAGGAAGTGCTGGCAGCTATTTCCGCAACGATCAAAAACCTCTCTACCCTTGAAGCTGGAAAGCAGCCCATTACGGATATTCAAGCGTTTTCCATGGCAGATATTCGAGCCCTAGAAGATCGCGTCTCTTATCGAAATAAAGAAAACGCACCCATGCTTGAACTTATTGGTTATTATCAAGCTAAGGAAATGATGCCTGAAATCGAAGCATGGATCCCGGAATATATACATATACAGCTGAAAGAAAAGTCTTTTGATTTTGAGTTCCCTTATCTCACAGATAATTGGATTTCTGTTTTACGTTACTTTCCAGGGGAAGATCAAGCCGCATCTCTGCAGAGGTTAGCAAACGATGAAAAGGTTTCTATATGTCTTTGGGGCTCCGGTGCATTAACCCAATTGGATTTACAAAACGCTTCAGTTCAACAGGTGTTCATGGAAGCTTTTAGTAATAGGATGAGTGCATGGCACCAGATGGAATTTGTTCGACATCTTGGCGAAGGTTATTATGGGAACGACTATAGATTATTTTCTGAATTTTCTGAAAAGAGTCAATCTGCGCCCATATCAGCAGAATCTACTTACTTAAAAATAGCATCTTCTTCCTTGGAAAAGACAAAAATTCTTATAGGAGTAATGAAATTCTTGGACACGCTCGAAGCGAAAGTAGATACATCCAGAGCCACGTCTTTTGAGAGGCACCAAAAAATGTTTCAAGAAATGCAAGAAAACTTACAAAGCAAGTCTTATAAAGAAGGAATGGAGAAGATGATGAACCAACTTACACCCAAGGAACGTGAGGATGCTGAACGTATAATCAAAGAAGCAGAAGCAGATCGAAAAAGTCGTACTCCGCAGCAAGAGATCCAGCAGACAATCCAACAGTCACAGCAAATGACTCACCAGGCTTTTGTAACAGCGAGGCAATCGCTTCAAGATAAACTGAAGGAAGAAAAAAAATCTCTTATTTCCACGAAAAAAAATATCGAGAAGCTTATTCAGTTAATGAAAGGCGCAATCGAACGAGTTGCATCAGGCACAATCGAAGGAGTTGCGCCAAATCAGCGTGAGAAATCTCAACAGAAGCTCGAAGACCTTGAAAGTGCACAACAAGAAATCGAAAAGGCTTTTAATGCTATTCCTTAATTCCATGTGCTTATGCATTTGTTAGGATACACATGACAACGACGTTTTCCACAGTATGGTATCTCCCAGACGAGAACAGATGGCTCGATCCCCTCGCGTTTGATGATGTTGGATCTCTCACGGTAACTGAAGATGCCGCGATATTCACGGGCAAGAAAGCGGAGGTCAGAATTGCCAATGTCAGTCGCATATCGTATTGCAAGCAAGGTCGAGACTTTATCAACAATTGGGTCAAGATCGAATACGACAACGGCAAGCTAGCCTTCTTCGCAGATGGCAGCTGGCTTGGTTTTGGAGGAATGCATGGAGGTACAAAAAAGATACTTGATGCCGTCCGTCATCTTGAGCAACGGTCATAATCCCTTAGTTTAATGAGGTTACGCGTTTGCTCGATCGAAATCAAAAAATCACAACATGAAAGGATAAAAACGAAAAGATTATCAAAGCCGTTCTTCCTCGCTTCGGAGTTGGTGTGCCTAACCGATAAAGTGAACGATGGGTAAGCGACGATGTTTATTGGCAAGGCCGAAGCTCTGTCCTTGCTTATCTTGAAATTAATGATGTCCCCCACGATATTCTTGATACTTGCGAATAATCTTTTGGACAAGGGGATG
>CAZNSF010000291.1:0-2611 GCA_964575565.1 uncultured Verrucomicrobiota bacterium
CCGCTTGGCAGACCATTTAAACTTTATCTAAGGATTGCTGCTTTGTTGGTTTTGGACAGGCGTATCATGGACGTTTTTTTCCATCAAAATTTGTATCATTTGCGTATTGCCACGCTTTGCTGCGATTACTAGTAATGTTTCACCCTGACGATTTTTAAGATTCATATTAGCGCCTTGGGCAATCATGAGCTTGGCTTGTTCCAGATTGTCAGTTTTTACAGCGTCCAGTAAGGCTAGATCGATAGGAGCTGCTACCCCTTGAACATCCGGTTGTTGGTCGTCAGCTTCTTTTACAATCTTTTCAGGATTAACCGGCTGCTGTTTATTGGGTTCTTTTACAGGATCATTTTTTTGGGGGTTAGGGATAGGCTTAGGGTTAAAGCTTCTACCGGGGGGGCCATTTTTTGCTCTTTCTTCAAGTAATTTTGCGATTTCGTTAAAATTACTTTTTTTTGCAAGGGATAAAGCCGTTTCGCCATTTTGTGTTTCAAAATTAAGATTTATGTCCTTTGCTTCTAATAATATTTGCACCATTTTTTCAGAACCATTTTTTGTGGCAAGCATTAAGGGGGTCATCCCATCCTTATTTTTAGCATTTACGTCCGGATGTTGCTTAAATAGTTCAAAAAATGTTTTAAAATCATTTTGTTCTATGGCGGTGAAGAAAGGCGATAAACCTTCAGGATCTTTATTTGCGACATCCGGCTTGTTGTTAGCTCCTACCATTTTTTTATTAGGATTTATGCCTCTGGCCATTGCTTGCCTTCCATAAGCTGAAGATAGCGTTGTTTCCCAAACGCCAGCCAAATTTAATAGAAGCAGTGTGAGAATTCCCAGACGAAATACCTTTTGAACAGTTTGAAAAATCCAAATCCTAAAGGGATGGATGGGGAAAACGCTTTTTTTAATATTGCCATTACCTTTGTCCTTAACAGACCCCCATTTCGAAAGCCACTCCTTACATCGTGAACAATTGATACCCATTACTTCCGCTCCTCTAGTTACAAGATAACCCCTTTTGGGCAGAAGTCAAATAGAGCGCTTTTTTAGTATAAGAAGTTTTTTAACTTCATGCAGATCCGTTGTTGGCGCATGACACGTAAAGTTCTCGCAAATATAGGCAGTGGCTTTGTCATTTAAGGGCTTGCTAGATTTTAAAAATGGCAAGCGTTTGGCTAGTTCAGCCTGATTTTTTCCACCATCAGCCAATAAAAGAACACTGTTAGGCAAATAATGTTGGTTTACTTCGCGCCACATGGCTTTGGTATCTGCTTTTGAAGGGTCGCCAGCAATCACAATTTGTCGTGGTTTAGAGAGGCTATCGTGGAAAGCACATAAGAGGAGCGGCATGGATGCTGCAAACTGCTGGATATTACTAGAAAGCGCTTTAATAGTTTGATCTGCTTTTTTACGGTATTCCTGATTATCTGTAAGTTGAGCTAGGCGGAGTAAATTTAGCGCAGCCACAGAATTACCAGCAGGTTCAGCGCCTTCATAATCACTTTTGGGGCGTATCAACAAGGTGGGATCATTTGCCCCTGCAAAATAAAAGCCGCCATGTTTTTCATCCCATAAAACCTGAATTTGTTCATCGGTCAATCGAATAGCATCTTCAAGCCAATTTGGGTTTTGGCTAGCTTCAAAGAGATCAAGAAGACCAGCTACAAAGAAAGCGTAGTCGTCTAAAAATGCAGATCCCTTAGCTTCGCCATCGCGATAGCGGCGCAAGAGATGATTTGTTTTTGGATCGTGTAATTTTCCAAGAATAAAGTTTGCAGCCTTGGAAGCGCGCTGGATGTAATCAGTTTCTCCAAAGGCGCGACCTGCGCGCGCCATTCCGGAAATCATTAAACCATTCCAAGCCGTAAGAATTTTATCATCGAGGTGTGGTCTAGGGCGTTTGGAGCGCACTTCGAAGAGCTTGCTCTTTGATTCTTCAAGCGTTCCTCGTATCTTCTCCGGGGTTTTGCTTAATTTTTTGGAAGTTTCTTCAATAGAGTAAATGTTATGGAGCACATTTTTGCCGTGCTCAAAATTTCCTTTAGGCTGAAAACCATAATAGAGCATCACCGCCTTAGCTGCTTCTTCACCAAGAAGTGAATGTATTTCGCTTTCAGTCCAGACATAGAAGGTGCCCTCTTCCCCTTCAGAATCGGCGTCTTCAGCTGAAAAAAAAGCGCCTTCCTTCGAGGTCATATCGCGCGCAATATAGCGAATAATATCTCGAGCAATCTGCTGGTAAAAATCATCATGGGTGATTTGCCATGCTTCGGTGTAAACTGAAAGGAGCTGACCATTATCATAAAGCATTTTTTCGAAGTGCGGCACTCGCCACTCGGTATCTACACTATACCGAGCAAAACCACCGCCTAATTGGTCGTACATACCGCCATGTGCCATTTTCTGGAGGGTAAGAAGAGCCATATCTAGTGCATGGCGATCACCTGTAGAAGCATAATATCGAAAAAGAAATGGGAATTGTACGGCTCTTGGAAATTTTGGCGCTCCGCCAAAGCCGCCATGGGTGCTATCAAAGGTTTGTTGAAAATGTCGGTAAGCATCAGCGATTGCGCTAGGAGAAATTGGAGTATCGCTACTTTTAGGTTGGGCA
>CAZNSF010000292.1:0-6009 GCA_964575565.1 uncultured Verrucomicrobiota bacterium
TTAAGCCCCCTTCGTTTCGTAATACCTATGAACGAACAAAATGGGAAGCGGAGCGACATGTTTGGCAAGCCCAAATTCGAGGTGAAATTTCTGCAACCATTTATCGTCCAAGTATTGTTGTAGGAGATTCCATTTTTGGGCGTTATGAACAATTTAATGTCTTTAATCATACCTTTAATATTGGCAGCCGTGTAAGAAAAAAAATCTGTGAAAAATTAAACCTCGACCCGCGTACAACTAATCTGAAATATGAGTTGCGTACTTTGGGCGATAAGAACTCCACACTTAATATTGTCCCCATTGACTTTGTCATCGAAACAGTAATGAAGCTTTACTTGGCACCGCGCTCGCAAGGAAGAGTCTACCATATTGTCAATCCAAACCCTCCTACTTTACAGCTTATATCAGACCTTTTTAAGAAAAATGAGCCTTGGGAAGGTATGCGTTGGGAACTCTTTAATCCCTCCGATGGCTTTCTCAATCCCTACGAGAAATTTATTGCTAAACAATTTGCTTTTTTAATTCCTTATATGTCCGGAAGATCCGTTTACGATTATTCAAATGTCCAAACCATGCTTGCTCTTCATGGAGGAATTCCGCCTTTAAAGAATGAATCCTTCTTGGAAAAGATCTCTCACCGTGCAGCTTCTCATGGATGGCAAGAGGAAAAACAAAATAGCACCCCAATGATAACATTGGATCGCGAACCTTTATGCCCTGGATTCGTTTGGCCAAAAAACGATGGGCTTGTGATAGACTTTTCTCCGTATCATCCTACAGATGCAGAAACGATCTCGCTATCGCCCGCGAATTATACTGTCACCGACCGCTTACTAGGCAAAGCATTCCGAGCGCGTGAAAAGCTCGTTGCTAAATGGCGAGGCGACAGCGATCAGCAAAATGGAGCTGCTCGCGATATTGTGCTTGTACCCTTTGGTCTTGGCGCCACACGGCGGGGCGAAGCAGAAATTCAATGCTATCAGCACGAAGAAAAGCTAGCTAGCGATGTGTTTGCACGAATAAATCAAATCGTAGGCTTTGATACTCGTGCATTTGCCAGTCACGAAATACCTGCCCATAAGCATTTTGGAGATATGCATGATTATGGCTGCTGGTCGATTGGTGACGACTTAGTGCATTTAATGCGTCTCTTCCGTGATTTGCAACGTGCAGGCAATATCGGGTTAATTCAACGCCTACAGGTTTTACCGTTTAGCGCAGGGACTTACCTAGCCGGATGGCTTTCTGGGGTTGTTTCCTTTGAAGATATGGTCCTTTTAGTACATCAATGCATGCATCTGATGGCAGAAAACGAGTCGACCCTTTCTTTAGAGGAAATTACTCGGTGGTTTTTTAATCCTCGAGAAAAGGTATCCGAACGAGAACGAGATCTTTTAAAAGAAATTCGCAATAAAATTGATCCGACCTCGGTCTTAAGCAAAGAAGAATTGGCCGACAAGCTCCATGGTCATCTAGAACTAGTCTTTGCCCTTAATGCCCATACTCTAGAGAAACTTATTGCTGAAATCCAAGAAAAACGAATTGGCATTTCTCCTGCCATACATTTGGCGACAAATACAGCTATTTTTGCTGGAAACGAATTAGAAATGGAACGTTTTCGAAAGCTTTTTGTCGGTAAACGTAAAATTGAGTTAAGACGTGTGCCTGTCGAAATAAGAGGCACACCCCATTCCCAGAGGCTGCATGAATCTTCCCAACACGCCGCTAAACTTCTGCAACTTTATGATCAACAAGGACGCTTGCGTGATCCCATAATCCCCTTCCCTTCTTATAACGGCCAGCTAGTACACACGCGCCATGAATTTATCCAAGCAATCGCCGGCATCGCAGATCAACCTTGCTATTTTGATCGCATGATCGAACAGGCTCTTAAAGAAGGAGGTAAACATTTTCTCCTTATTCAGTCTGGCATGGCAAGCACCGCAGGTGATTTATTCGAAACTGTTATACGAAGCAATGCAAATCATTTAGGCCATCAATCGATCCAAATTTATCCACCTGCTGTTCGTTCTGCAGAACTACATCCCTTTTGTAAGATTCTTAAAAATCGGAAGGAATATTGCGTTCTAGATGCTTTAAAACAACCGTTGAGCGACACGATTGGATGGTACGAAAATCAATTGGCGCGCCATTCCAAAACAGAATCCCTTAAAACAACCTCTCGCCCTCAAGAGGTTGCCATAGCTACTGCCTAGGGTTGACTCGCAGGCAAAAAACTCGTGTTTTCCCGTAGATACTGCAGAACCTGGAATTATATTCTTTCGAACCTAAAAAGTTTCATATTCTTTCTGGCGCGGTCGTGAGGGAAAATTTCACCGTTCATTGCAAGATAAACCCCGGCGGGCAATGTCTGCACCGCCCCCATCGCCGTACCAATATTAAAAGCAGCATCGCTATCTTTAAACACCGCTGGCCTCATAGCACCTGTAAGCACAATGACTTTGCCCGGAATATCACAGAGCGTTTTTGCAGTCTTTGCCATCGTGTCTGTACCGTGGATGATAATAAAATATTTCCCGGAAGTTGCCTTAATATACCGGCGAATCTTTACACGATCTTTATCTGTAATATGTAGACTATCTTTTCTAAATAATGGCTTAATGGTGCATGCAAAATTAATATTCGCCTCTTGGAGAATTTTTTGAACTTGAGGCTCTCCTACTTCGAAATTACTCGTACGATAAGAGTATAACTTATCAATCGAGCCTCCCGTGGTAATGATTCTTACCTTCATATCCTGTTTCCGACTAAGCGCTTAACCATTTTTTAATCTTAGCAGCGACCGCTTCGCCAGTAAGCCCGAATTCTTTGGCTAATGCTTGATACGGCGCGCTAGCACCAAAACGATCTAGACCGCAAAAAAGACCGTCCGAACCAATATACCGATCCCATCCCTGCCGAATCCCTGCCTCAATCGCTACCCGTTTAGCTTTGCCAAGCACTTGCTCACGATAGGCAGTAGACTGTTTCTCAAAGAATTCCCAACTCGGGAAACTAACCACTCGCGCTAAAATGCGATCTATCTTTAATTTATCTGCGGCTTCTAATGCGATACTCACTTCGGAACCAGTGGCTAGTAAAGTCACCTGTGCTTCATTATTTTCCAAGAGAACGTAAGCCCCTTTTTTAAGATTTTCAGCAGAAGGATATTTACTTGGATCTAATACGGGAAGATTTTGACGAGTTAAGATAATCGCGGTAGGCCCATGAGTATTCTCAAGCGCAGCAATCCAAGTCCAAGCTGTTTCGTTGGCGTCTGCCGGACGGATTACCGTCATATTAGGAATAGCTCTTGCCGCAGCAAGATGTTCGACTGGTTCATGGGTAGGCCCATCCTCACCAAGGAAAATGGAGTCATGCGTAAAAACATGAATTACCGATAAATGGCTTAACGCGGCTAAACGAATGGGCGGCCGCATATAATCCATAAATGCAAAAAAGGTAGAACCAAACGGAATTAATCCACCGTGGTAAGCAATGCCATTAACAACGGCGCCCATACCGTGCTCGCGAATACCAAAATGAAAATTACGCGCTGCACGATTGGTCTTCGAAAAAGATCCGTGCTCTTTAATAAACGTTTTAGTTGAAGGATAAAGATCCGCTGATCCACCAATGAGTTGAGGAACTGCTCCCATAAGAACTTTTAAAACTTCCCCACCGGCATTTCGTGTAGCTTGGGGCTTTGAAGGATCAAACTTCGGAAACTTGGAATTAAGATCTGTTGGCAATTGACGGTTCCAATAAACATTCCACAGTTTTGCTTTATCAGAATTGGCAGATTTCCAAGCATTAAACGTTTTTTGCCATTGGGCTTCGGCTTCGACTCCTTTGCTCTGAACTTCAGTAAATTTAGCGCGAACTACATCAGGCACTAAAAATTGCGCATCCTCCGGCCACCCAAGATTTTTCTTAGTTGCCTTTACCTCGTCGACACCAAGTGCTTCGCCATGAACTTCGCGTGTACCAGCTTTGTGAGGACTACCATAACCAATGGTGGTTGTGCCGATAATAATGCTCGGACGGTCTTTCACTTCTTGTGCAGTACGAAGTGCTTTTGCACAAGCCGCGCGATCATGGCCATTAATCTGTTGCACATGCCAATGGTAAGCCTCGTAACGTTTGGCGACATCATCGCTATATGATAGTTCTGTTTTCCCTTCGATGGTGATTTGGTTAAAATCGTAAAAACAAATAAGCTTACCCAAGCCCAAATGACCTGCCAAAGAAATGGCTTCGTTAACAACCCCTTCTTGATTGCAACCGTCACCGAGAATGACATAAGTATAATGATCCATCACTTTATGGGTTTCGGTATTAAAGACAGCGGCTAAATGTTCTTCTGCAATCGCCATTCCAACCGCATTGCCTGTTCCTTGACCTAGAGGACCTGTCGTTGCTTCCACTCCAGGAGTGATGCCAAATTCAGGGTGACCCGGCGTGATGCTATTTAGCTGACGAAATTGCTGGAGTTGTTCCATCGGCAACTTATAGCCGCAAAGATGGAGTAGACTATAAAGAAGCATACAACCATGACCCGCAGAGAGAACAAAACGATCGCGATCAGGCCAAAGTGGATTAGCGGGGTTATGTTTAAGAAATTGTGTCCAGAGCACATAAGCAAAGTCGGCGCAACCCATCGGAAGACCTGGATGACCAGAGTTTGCTTTTTGAACGCCATCCATGGAGAGCGTGCGAATGGTATTCACACAAAGTTCATCGAGTTCTTTACCGCTTAAAGCATTGCCAAAAGAAGAATAAGAATTCATAGAGAGTAAAAGATGTAGCGGTTTTTTCCTTGGAGAGCAAGTTCGGCAATAAAAAACCTCTCGCATGGACTATACGCCATGCTCGACAGTTGGCACCGATCGTGCCACTTTTAACGAATGGTCGAAGACGATCTCTTTGAAATTTCTTCTGAAATACCGAAAAAAACCGCTGATTTACCTCTCGCAGCTCGGATGCGGCCACGCACCCTAAAAGAATTCATTGGCCAAAAACATATCTTAGGTCCTGGCAAACTCTTGCGACGCGCAGTGGAAGCAGACCGTATTCAATCCATTATTCTTTTTGGCCCCCCTGGTAGCGGCAAAACTTCGCTAGCATTTATTATTGCTGCGACTACGAAAAGCAAATTCGAACGTTTAAGCGGTGTCGATGCTTCGGTAGCTGATATCCGAAAAGTAATTGCAGCGGCAGCCATTCGCCGAAGCAATTCTGGCCAAAAAACGATCCTTTTTTTAGACGAAATCCATCGGCTGAATAAAGCGCAACAAGATGTTTTATTACCTGATATCGAAAATGGCGTGATCTCGCTTATTGGCGCCACCACCCACAACCCTTTCTTCTTTATTATTGGCGCCTTGGTTTCTCGTTCTCAAATTTTTGAGTTAAAACCACTAGAAGAATCCGAGCTTAAAGATTTACTTCGTCAAACGGTGCGAGATAAAGAACGCGGCCTAGGCGCATTAAAATTAGATCTTAAAGAAGAAGCGATTAACCATTTAGCTAAGGTATGCGATGGCGATGCGCGTAAAGCTCTTAATGCGCTCGAAATTGCTGCAAAAACAACCACTCCCAATTCTAAGGGGATGATCCACATTGACCGTGCCGCAGCCGAAGAATCGATTCAAAAGAAGGCAGTTCTCTATGATGGCGATGAAGATGCTCATTACGATACTATTTCAGCCTTTATTAAAAGCGTGCGTGGGAGTGATCCAGATGCCAGTTTGTATTGGTTAGCCAAAATGATTTATGCAGGTGAAGACCCACGCTTTATTGCGCGCAGGCTCGCCATTTTAGCTGCTGAAGATATTGGACTAGCCGATCCCCTAGCTTTATTGATGGCCAATGCATGCATCCAAATCGTGGAATTTATTGGGATGCCGGAAGGACGAATCCCTTTAGCCGAAACGACCGTTTATTTAGCAACAGCGCCTAAAAGCAACTCTGCTTATTTGGGAATTGATGCAGCATTAGATGATATTA
>CAZNSF010000293.1:0-6222 GCA_964575565.1 uncultured Verrucomicrobiota bacterium
TGCTTTTGGTTACTATAATTTTATATTTCAAGATGCCTTTCCAAACTCTACGATTCGAGATAATGATTATTGGACACTGGGCCCGAGGTTTCAATATTTCCCAAGCGATAATGTAACCGTTAACCTTGACTTAGAGTCACAACAGGGTTATGTAGATTACAGTTCGTATACCTTGCGTTTAGGAGTAGATATAGCATTTTAATTGATAGTCTATAAACAAAAGTGAATGTAACTTCGAAAGCGATTGCTTTCAGCCTAGCAGGTTTATTGATAGGGGGAAGGGTAACCTCTCTTTGTTTGGCTGATGAGTTTGATTCTTTTACCGTTCGTAAAACACGCGGTAAATCATGCGAAATTAAGCCAAAAGAGGATGCTGCTTGGAAAGAAGCTAAAAAAGGTGAAAGCTACAAGACTGGATCTACTGGGAGAACAGGCAGTGATGGCACACTTGAGGTTACGTTCAATGAACAAAATTGTTTCCGGTTACTTCCCGAAACCGAAGTAGTTATCAAGACATCAACTAGTGATCCAAAGTTCCGCAAGGTAATTGAATTGGGCATGAATAAGGGTGGAGATGTAGAGGTAGAACTAGATGCATTCCCAAAAGGTTATCAATTGAAGATTCAAACTCCTACAGCGGTTTGTGGCGCAGTGGGAACACATTTTAAGGTCAAAACAGGCGGTTGGAAGGGAAGCACCACCTTTACAAGCCAAGAAGGAACTATTTTCGCTCAATCAAGCCAAGATAGTAGTTTCCATGCTCCCAAGATTGAAAAAGGACAATCTCTATTAGCAACGGTTAATCCTGGTAAAGAAAATTCTCATACCACACTGGAAGCAAAAGGAGGCGCGATGCCGATCGCCGTTGGTTCGGAAAACAATAAACTGGATGTTAAAGAGGGAAGCAAAATTGAATTAGCCCAAGAATATACGGAGAAGACCAAGGAAGTTGCCATTCATGTAGAGAGCGGTAGTATTAAGGTAGAGAAGAAGGATGGCAAAGCAGATGAACACAAGGAAGGGTACTATGTGGTCGATAATGGTGAGGTGCTTGATTATTCTAAAGAAAAAGATAAGGGACCTGATTTGGTTAAAGATTATTTGGTAGCTGCTGAAAAAGAGGGTAGTGTTAGGGTTGAACTAGAAGAAGCTCGTATAAAAGGCGAACCGGAAGATAAATTAAAAGAAGATCTTAACAAAGCTGCAGAAAGAGCTACTGAAAAACGTAGGAAGATGTTAGATGCCCGTGATGCTATACGGCGTGCTGTTAGAGATGGTATGAATATGAATAACATGCGCCCGCCGAATATTCCTGTTAGACCATAGAATGTCTAAAACACTGTCCGGCAGTTTTTTTTTCGTCATTGTAGGTTTAGTTTTATGGTATGGGGCTAGTAGCAAGGCCCAAATGCCAAGGAAATATCAGTGCTCTAGTTCTATGCGTTTTGCGGCAGCAACTTGCACCCAATTTAGTTGGATAAGCGATTTGCCATCTACCTCCGAAACAGTTGCTCTTTTAAAGCACGGTGCAGTTGATGGATTTGGATTGCCTTTCGAGAAAACAGATTTCTGGAGCAACGGGTCTGCCGAAGAATTTTTGGGTTGGTTAAAAGAGCTCGCCGAAAAAGGAAAATCAGATTCTACCCTTATTTTTTATTTTTCAACACTTCAGTTAAAGGATTGACTAACGAAGTTTTCTAGCGGCCCCTATCTCGAACCCGAAAAGCTTATCCAAGCGATCAACGGGGCAGCTAAGTCATACCGCTACTTTTTATTGATGAATGATAGCTGTTATGCCGCTGCATTGGAGAAATATGGATCTTTTGCAAGTAACGTGATTCGCTTTTATACATCGAGAGAGAATGAAGTTTCTGTAGATTTAATTTTTGATAAAGGCCCCTATGGGTTGGAGGAATTTACCAAGGGAGAGCGCCATTTTTTGAAGTCCCAAATGCAATGGGATCCCAAGGGAATGAGTTTTTTCGGGATCATTGGGTTAAAAGCCGCTCTGGCTCTAACTCGTGGGAATCGTGCATCTGTGGATCTGCAAACCTTGCTAGGAGAGATGAACCGCTTTCGCGATTTGTATGATGAAGAAATTCGCCAAGCAAAAGTTCAGCATTTTGTGTTGATGCCTGCTGATGCGAATATCGAGCTCTTAAAGAGTGAATAGTGGAGGACTACGCGGCAAGCACTTCGCACCGCTTAAGATGTTCTAGGCCAGATCGAATTCGTTCTAAGGAAGAGTTTGGGCTCACAAAATGGTCTTCGTTGCTAATCCAGCCATTATATCCTACGGATTTAAGTGCTTTAAAAACAGCTATCCAGTCAGCAAAACCGGTATGCATTTCGCATGGCTCATAAGCCCAATGAACAGCGCCGCTTGGCAAAGTACCGGCAACTCGAAACCGCGAGTTCTTAGCATGGCAAAAAGCTAGATAAGAGCCTAATAACTCACAGCCTATTTTCCAGTTTTCGTAGCCCTCAACAACCATGTTTCCTGGATCATAAATAATCCCCATATGTTTTGGGTTAAGCCCTTCAATGAGTCGATAGCCTAATGATGCTGAAGCAGAAATATTCCACATATGGAGCTCTAGCAAACCTTGCACACCCGCATCTTTGCAAAGTTCCGCTGCATGGGCATAACATTGTCGGATTTTTTTATAAGTTTCTTGATAGGTTATTTTTTCATCATAGGGCGGTAACACGATGCGAAATTTCGGACAATCCAAAGCTTTTGCAATTTCGATAACCCTTTTAATGGTATCGGGCTGATCCGCACGACAATAACTGCCAAGGCTAGGACACTCTAAGCCGTGGTCATGCATGATTTTACGATATTCAGGTACAAGGCTCTTCCATTTTTTGGTATCTAAGGTGGTACGATTACTCTTCCAAAAATTAGGAATGGGGGAAAGCTGTTCTGGTTGATCAGCGCAACGCCATTCCACCCCATCGTAACCTGCTTCTTTAATAAGCTTGGCGGCTTCGGAAGGAGTGCATTCTGGAAGCGAAAGTGAAAACACGGAGTATTTCATAAATATACGAATGATTGAATCACAGAAACTATAGGCAACGCATCAAATTTTTTCAGCAAGAAAATATAAGGTTTTTTGCAAACGATCGAGGCTATAAGAAAACTTGTAAATGGCAAGCAAGTGGGTTATCCTCCCTCTATGACCTGGTTTTTCCAGAGGGTATCTCTTGTTTTGTGTGTGGCATGTGTGTGGGTTGGAGGAAGGCTTTTGGGTCAACAAACGCTCTCTGGAAAACAACAACCTTTACAGGAGAATGTCCGCCAACTTCATTTTGTAATGATTAAATATAAGGGCGGTTCTTGGGATCCTGCGCTTTCTAAAGAAGACGAAATGGAAGAGCATGTGCAATCTTATATTCCAAACTTTCTACGATGGCTCAACACTAACTCCAAAAAATTTATATCAACGGATGAAAAAGTGGAACTTCTGTGGCTTTCGGACAAGCGGATTTTTGATTATCCTATGCTTTTTATAACAGGCCATTTTGATTTTACCTTGTCGGATAAAGAGAAGCAAAATCTTAAAGAGTATCTGGAACGAGGCGGCTTTTTATATGTAGAAGATTGTGGCGGCAGCCTTGCACTGCTAAAACGCTACGGGCGTTTTGATGTGCGTATGAAGAAAGAGATTCAAGCGCTTTTCCCTGAAGGAGAATTTAAAGTGCTGCCTTCCGATCATGATATTTATCAGTTCCCCTATAAATTTCCTCATGGGCTTCCCAATATGAATGGAGAAAATAGTGATAAGTCGCCAGAATCACCAACTAAGAAACGTAAAGATCACGGAGGGGAAGGCTTCTATTATCGAGACAGAATGATGGTATTTCATAGCGATACAGATTCGTGCTGTGGCTGGGCTTGGAATGGTGAGGATATGTGGGGTGATATTCCATTTCAAATTGGAGCAAATGTGGTGGTCTACGCGATGACACATTAGAAAACGGTTCAAACTGTTAGTAAATCTTAAATTTTTTAAATAATATGTACGGAATGGTTCAGAGGATGTTGAGAAATGCTGGAGTTGGGTGTGTTATTCTGGCGAGCATAGGGATAGTATTGGGTCAACGATTGCCGCCTGGCGAAAAAGATTTTTTGGAAGTAGAGGAATCTACTAAACATCACTTTGTGATGATCGAATACGAGGGCGGCTCATGGGATCCTGCCGGTCACTCTCGAGGAGAAATGCTTGATCATGCAAAATATTTCATCCCTAACTTTTTACGGTGGCTTAACTTAAACCACAAAAAGTCTTCTGCAAATGAGACTTTGTGGGATGAAGAAGTTCAGCTTTTGCAATTTTCGGATAAACGGATTTTCGATTATCCCATGCTCTTTATTGCAGGGCATTACGATTATACTTTTTCAGATAAAGACAGGCAAAATCTCAAAGAGTACCTGAAACGAGGAGGTTTTCTATATATCGAAGATTGTGGCGGTTCACTTGAAAATCTAAAACAAAATGGTCGCTTTGCCACGCGCATCAAAAACGAGATTAAAGCGCTTTTTCCAGAAGGAGAATTCAAGGTGTTGCCTTTCAATCATGATATTTATCAAATCCCTAATAAATTTCCTTACGGGCTTCCAAACATTAATGGGGAAAATAATAATGGAACTTTCGATCCACCAGAATCGCCGACAAAAAAACGTAAAGCCAAAGGGGGTGAAGGTTTTTATTATCAAGGCAGAATGATTGCATTTTATAGTGATGTAGATACATGTTGCGGCTGGGTTTTGAATGGGAAAGGTCCTTGGAGAGATATTCCATTTCAAGTTGGAGAGAATATTGTTACCTATGTAATGACACATTTTTAACCATACTATTTTCTAATCTTTTCTCGAAAAACTTGGATAAAGAGATCGCCAATTGTTTTCAATGACATCTTAGGTTAAAATACTGTTGCCGTGAAGGACTTACGTTTCTCTGTATTTATTTTTGCTGTAGCAGGCTTCATTTTTGTGGGACTAAGCGCTTGTTCCAAAAAAGAAGCTGAATCTTTATCCGATCGAGGCAAACAGGGCGCTACAGCCCGCGCAGAACGACGCGATTTGGATGAGAATGTTGTAGCTGTTGGAGATTTAAGGCCTTTAGTTCAGGTGGATGTAAAGGCTGAAGTTAGCAGCAGTAAAGTAAAGGCCATTCGTGTGGGTATTGGTCAAATGGTAAAGCGCGGGGATTTAATGATAGAACTGGATGATACCGATTTACTTACTGAAAAATCTTCTACACAAATCGAAATCGAAGGCGCCCAGCTTCAGCTAAATAAAGCTGCTCTTGCTGCTGAACGAGCTAAAAAACTTGTTGCTGAAGATCTCATCACAAAGGAAGAGGCAGATAATAAGCGTTTGGAAGCCGAAATTTCTAAAAACAGTCTAGATAAAGCGGTTAAAAAACTTCAATCGGTAGATGATAAATTAAGTAAGGTACGAATTATGGCTCCAATTAGCGGAACGGTTATTGAACTTCCTATTATTGAAGGGCAGGTTGTGATTGGAGGTGCTACAGCAGGACAAGGCACCCTGTTAATGAAATTAGCGAATTTTAACGAAATGTTGATTTCAACTCATATTAATCAAATGGATGTTACCCATATGAAGGTTGGTCAACCTGTGCAAGTAACCATTGATGCTTTCGAAGGAACAAATCTAACCGGTAAAATCTTTTTTATTGCGCCTGTTGCAACGGTGAAAAACAATATTAAAGGGTTCGGTATAGATATTTTAGTAAGCAACCCGGATCCAAGAATTCGACCTGGAATGTCCGCAAATATAAAAATACCCATTTCTAATGCGATATCAGCATTATCCGTGCCTATCGAGGCTGTTTTCCATGAAGATGATAGAAAAATTGTTTACTTAAAGAATGGTACCAGTTTTGATCGCCGCGAAGTAGAGGTAGGGGTGATTACACATACTTGGGCGGAGATTCGATCCGGTCTTAGAGAGGGAGATACTGTTTCCCTTTCTCGCCCAAAAGACGACGATAAAAAGAGCTAAGGATAAAGGATATGGTATGGGGCTTATCGAATTAAAGGGTGTCCATAAGGTTTATCGCGTTGCTGGAGAGGAGGTGCGCGCTCTTTGCGGGATAGATTTGGAAATTAATGAAAAAGAGCTTGTGGCAATTGTTGGATCTTCGGGTAGCGGGAAATCGACTTTAATGCATTTATTAAGCTGTCTGGATA
>CAZNSF010000294.1:0-3207 GCA_964575565.1 uncultured Verrucomicrobiota bacterium
TTGCTGGGCAGAAGGCTACGTGGCGTAACGCAGAAGTGCTGATTGCCACAGGGCTATCTGTTAAGGCAGTTCGTATCCCAGATGGCGAAGACCCAGATAGTTTTATACGGAAATTCGGCACCGAGGTTTTTCGGAAGTTAATAGGAGAAGCTACCGATATTTTTGAGTACAAAGCCCTTGCTTTATCTAAAACTCTCAACATGCGAGATTCGCACAATCATCAAAAAGTGGTTTTGGAAATAACGCCTCTCTTGGCATTGATCGATAGCGAACCACAACGCCAACAATTAGTTCATAATATTTGCGATATTCTTAGAATGGATACCAGGGCGTTCTTGGTGGAATTTCAACGTCAACGGCGCCGTTTGCAACGCGATTCTTCTGGGGTGACCGAAGAAAAAAAACGGATGGAAATTTCTGAAAATGCATTTGAAAAACAAGCGATGGGATTTGGCGATTACCTGCTCGGTTTATCATTAACCGAAGAATCCGCAGCTCGCATGTTGGCAGATCATTTAAAAGAAGACTGGTTTATGGGTTATGACCTGCGGCATGTTCTTTTCCACGTGATCCAAAAAGCTAAAAATGCGAACTGGAAAGCTGGCTGGGATGGAATAGAACTTGATCTGGATGATGCTGATAGAGAACGGATTGCACGGTTATTGATGCACCCTATGCCGATGAGCCGTCGCAGCATGGCTGTCGGTTTACAAGAGGCTGTGCAAGGGGCACACCGCGCGTTCCTCCATGAGCAATATGAACAACGGATGCGTTTTTTGCAAAACGCTGGTTTGGAGGAAAAGGAACGATTACTCTTTCAAACAGAGCTTCTTGACTTAGCTCGGCAGATCAAGCAAATTTAGAGGTTCTCTATTTACTCTGAAGAAGATAGCGGGTTCCAACACACCGTAGGGGCATAGCTTACTTTAAGAGAGTGTGAGGAAATTATAGAGACTTTATATAACTAAATTTACATGAAACATAAGAAATCTATTGTTAAGCGGCTTAGGAAAGCCAAAAAGGTTGTTAAGGAGGTGAAAGCAAAAGTTAAAAGCCCTTCTAAAGAGAAGCTCCATGTTTCCGATCGGGAGAATCCCGTCCAGGAGAAAATAAGTTCCCCGGCTACTTCCCAAAAGTCGAAAAATGGTGACCAAACACTTGGGAAAACCTCTTCCAAAACTTCTAAACTGGCTGGTGGGCGCCATATTTTAAAGTCTCTTCAGAGCCATGAGGATAATAACACCCATCCTCATATGAACCGCGAAATTAAGAGTGAGAAGATTAAAGAACTTATCAAGTTAGCTCAAGAACAAGGCTATCTTACTTATGGCGATATTAATGATGTTTTGCCAGAGAACATGATTTCAGCGGAGGAACTCGACTCGGTAATCATTCTTTTGCGCGGGCTGGAAATTGAAATTGTCGATGCCTCGGAAGTCGATCGGATTAAGCAACGCGATGATGCAGAGGAGGAAGTTAAAATTCAGTCTAAGATCGATGTGCTCGATGATCCCGTTCGCATGTATTTAAAGCAGATGGGTCAAGTTCCTTTGCTTACACGCGACCAAGAAGTTGAAATTTCTAAACGCATCGAAGAAGCCGAAGAGCAGATGCAAAATCTCCTCAACCAATTTGGGTTTGTCGCCCAAGAACACCTGGATATTTCCCAACGACTTTTGCATGGAAAAGAACGGTTTGATCGTGTGATTCTCGATAAGAAAGTTGCCAGCCGCGAAAAGTATTTTAAGGTATTGCCGCGGCTTTGCGCCATGGTGGAAAAGGCGGAACGTCGTGCATCCAAAATCTATGATCGTTTGAAGAACGCCCCAAAAGCGAAACACGCCTCCGCAAAACGTGACTTCGATAAGGCGCATCAAAAGTTAAAAAACCTTTATCCGAAGTTTTATCTTAAACAAAAGGTGAGCGAAGAGATGGTGGATAAAACCGAGGAATTCCGTCGGGAAGTAGAAAAAAATCTACATGATATAAAACATCTAAAGCCGAAAGATTCTCAACATAAAGCGAGGTTGCGAGAGTATCGTGGAAAACTTATCGAAATGGAAAATCGTGTGCGCATGCCGTTAGACGGTTTTTTTAAAACCCACGATGAGCTCAAAGACTGGCTTGCAAAAGCTCTCAAGGCCAAAACGGAAATGGTGGAAGCTAACCTTCGTTTGGTTATTTCGATTGCTAAAAAGTATACTAACCGGGGTCTTTCCTTTCTTGACCTTATTCAGGAAGGGAATATGGGGCTTATGAAAGCTGTGGAAAAATTTGAGTACCGTCGGGGTTATAAATTTAGCACATATGCCACCTGGTGGATTCGCCAGGCCATTACTCGTTCCATTGCTGATCAAGCGCGAACGATCCGTATCCCTGTTCATATGATCGAAACGATCAATAAACTGATGCGCGTGCAGAAATCGTTGTTACAAGCTTATGGCAGAGAGCCTGTGCCGGATGAAATTGCCGATGAAATTCAAATGCCTGTCGAGCGCGTGCGCGCGATCATGAAAATGGCGCAGCAGCCTATTTCGCTGCAAAGCCCAGTGGGTGATTCTGATGATACCAGTTTCGGAGATTTTATTGAGGATAAATCTGCCGAAAGCCCATCAGAAGTGACCTCTCATTCATTGCTGAAAGAAAGATTGAAAGATGTGCTGGGAAGTCTTACCGAACGTGAACGCGCGGTATTAAGCCTGCGCTTTGGGTTGGGCGATGGTTATTCGCGTACACTCGAAGAAGTTGGCCGCCAATTTAAAGTTACCCGGGAACGTATCCGCCAAATCGAAGCAAAAGCTTTGCGTAAAATGCGCCATCCTACACGGATTCATCAGCTCGAAGGATTTTTGGAAGTAAGCAAGGAATAATCGTAAGCAAAGCAGTTAGAATTCAGGAGTTAGGATCCAGAATGTCATCTGCCATGCAATCCCCTCCATCTAAAAGTAGATCGGTATTTATTATTGGTTTAACATCGCTAGTCCTCTTGTGGCTACCTCCTTTGCCTTATATCTGGAAGATAGTGGATATTCCAGAACCTCTGCTTAGTATATTTTTAAGATGTCGATTGGTTAAACCTACAGGTGCATGGCCGTTACGCTGGGATTATTTTTTACTACCGATTCTTTTTGTTTATGCTTTGCGCGTTACATGCAAATCGTGGATTTCTTTTTCTGAATGCGGCCTTGGGACCAAAAATTTCTGGAA
>CAZNSF010000295.1:0-6477 GCA_964575565.1 uncultured Verrucomicrobiota bacterium
GATGCATTGGGTGTATTATTTCTACTAAATAATTTTATGGTTCGAAGAGATTGCTTCGTCGCTACGCTCCTCGCAATGACGGTCATTGCGAACCATGGTGCGTATGGTGAAGTCCTTCGACAAGCTCAGGATGGTAAGCCTGTCGAACCCACAATCTTAAAAAAAATATTATAAAAACAATCTTAATCCACTTTAAGCAACGCTCCATGGCAGCTAAAACCTGCGCCGAAGGAAGACATCCACCAATAACCACCGGGCGCACTTTCCGTGAGCATTTTCTCGAGCACAAAAAGTACAAATGGACTACTGACATTACCGAAATCGCGTAATACAGAGGTACTGTGGAGTAAGTCGTTTTCAGTAAGGTCGAGGCGTTTTTGCAATGCAGAGAGCACTTCGCGTCCACCGGCATGAAGCACCCAACCTGTGAAGTCAGCACGTTTTAAGGAGGCAAGACGAAGTGTTTCTGTAAGAACATTTTCTGCGTATTTAGCTGCTAGTGACGGTACTTGGCGGGTGAGGATATTCCGCAACATTCCATCGCGTTGTTCGAAGCGAAGAGTGTCGCGTTTGGCTGGATCAAGAAAAGTGCTGGCCGCTTTCCACTCAATACGTCGTGCGTGCGTAGCAGGTTGAGTGGATAACACAACTGCACCTGCGCCATCGCTAAAGAGACAAGAACTAATGAGTACGCCCGGGTCATTATCGAGATAAAAAGCTGCGCTACAGATTTCAACACAGATAGATAAAACATGTCGCGCGCGGCCTGATGCAAGTAACGCTTCTGCCATGCGCCAATTGGGTAATGCTGCACCGCAGCCTTGCCCGACTAAATCGAGTGCTTGCACATCAGGGCGCAACCCTAATTGTTGAGTTACATAACTAGTAAGCCCGGGGCACAAGTAACCGGTACAGGTGCTAATAATCACAGCATCCATTTCTGTTGGCGCAAGCTGTGCATTAACAATGGCGCGTTTGGCTGCTTGGGTAGCAAGAAATGGTGCGTGTTGAGTAAAGCGGGCATGCAGCGCAGTAGGTGTTAAGGTAAAAGCTTCATCCCAATCCTTAATCGCAAGATGACGGGTAGAAATGCCGTTTTTCCCTGATAACACTTTTTTAAGTAACACCTGGGCACGTGTATCGAGTTTCGAAAATTGTGGCGCTTGCTGAAATGCTTTCCAGCATTCCAATTGTGTAAAACGTTGTGTAGGAACTGCAGTTCCAAGCCCAATCAAAAACATAACGCAGCGTATCACAAAGTGCGGTTTAGCCTAGAATTTTATCGATGGCAGTTAATTCCTCTCCAGAAAACTGAATATTCTTGAGGGCTGCGATATTTTGTTCGACCTGATTTACCCGGCTTGCGCCGATAATAGCGCTGGTAACTGCTTCATCGCGCAACACCCATGCAAGCGCCATCTGTGCCATGGTCTGGCCCCGTTGCTGGGCAATTTTGTTAAGTAATTTTACCTTTGCGATAATTTCTGGTTTTACATGTTCCGCCCGAAGAAAGCCTTCCGGCTTTGCTGCGCGCGAATCCGATGGAATACCGCTAAGATATCGATCGGTCAGTAAACCTTGTGCAAGCGGACAAAATGCGATTACACCTAATCCCAACCGTTTTGTTACTGGTAAAAGATCGCTTTCAATCCGGCGATTCAGCATCGAATAGGATGGTTGATGAATCACTAGTGGTGTATGTAATTCACGGGAAATGGCCATTGCTTGCTCTGTCATGGCGCCATTGTAGCTACTAATACCGGTATACAAGGCCTTACCAGCGCGCACAGCGCTATCTAGCGCGCCGATAGTTTCTTCTAAAGGTGTATGAGGATCCGGTCGGTGTGAATAAAAAATATCCACATAATCTAGACGAAGACGTTTGAGGGATTGATCAAGGCTAGCTAATAAATATTTGCGCGAACCCCATTCTCCGTAAGGTCCTGGCCACATGTAGTAACCCGCTTTACTCGAGATGATAAGTTCGTCCCGGTATCCAGCAAAATCAGTTGCTAGCACATGCCCCACAAACTCTTCTGCTGATCCTGCTGGCGGCCCATAGTTATTTGCCAGGTCAAAGTGCGTAATTCCCAGATCGAATGCACGATGCAACATCTGTCGGGATTCATCGTGGTTAGCTGTGTTGCCGAAGTTATGCCAACAGCCGAGCGAGATCGCTGGAAGTTTTAGTCCGCTACGACCACAATATCGGTAGGTCATAGAGTCGTAGCGTTTCTCTGAAAAGTTCATAGTGGCTATCATGGCAACTTTCATTTCGACGTCAACCGATGAATTACGAGTATGAGCACATATTAGCTTAGCAGGAGAAAAAGAAGTTTGATATCAGCCAAACAAACTTGCTGAATTTTTGAAAACTTTGTATAGCAAGAGGTTCCATGACTATTCATGATCTTGATACACCTTGTCTGGTGGTTGATTTAGACCGGATGGAAGATAATCTTAAACGGTTAGCCGATTATGCTCGAAAACACGGTCTTAACCATCGACCTCACTCAAAAACTCATAAGTCGCCCGTGATCGCCAAGTTACAATTAGCGCAAGGATGCCAAGGGATTACCTGCGCAAAACTTGGAGAGGCCGAAGTGATGGTTGAACATGGAATAGATGATATTTTAATTGCTTATCCTATTGTTGGAGAAATCAAAGCACGGCGGCTTTGTGAACTTGCCAAAAAAGCTAAAATGGCTGTAGCGCTAGATTCCGTAGAAGCTGCCGAAGGAATTTCTCTTGAGGCAGCTCGACAAGGAGTAGCCATCGATATTCTTTGCGAAATCAATATAGGCTTTAATCGAGTGGGAGTTGAAGGAGCAGATCAACTTATCACTCTTGCACAAAAGGTAAACTCCATGAAGGGACTTCGTTTGCGTGGAATTGCTTTTTTTGCAGGTGGAATTTCGTGGCGACCGGTAGATCAACCGAAGCCGCTTCATCAACTCGGTGAGTTTATGATGGATTTGCGTACGCGTTTACGCGCAAAAGGGCTTGAGGATGGGTGGATAAGCGGCGGAACAACGGCCACGGCTTATCAATCGCATTTCATCCAAGGTCTAACAGAAATTCGTTCCGGTATGTATATCTTTAATGACCGCAATCTTCTTGATTTTGGGGTATGCACTTTAGACCAATGTGCGCTGCATGTTCTAACAACGGTGGTGAGTACTGCTGTAGCTGATCACGCCGTTATTGATGGAGGTTCTAAAACTTTTTCGAGTGACCGCCTCCTGCCTGCTGCTCCAACAGAGGCTTCTACCTTTGGTTTGGTTCTTGATGATCCCAATATCATTTTCGAATCGATGACAGAAGAGCATGGCTGTTTGAATACAGCCCAAGCAAAAACGCCATTAAAAATTGGCCGACGCATAAAGGTTCTACCTAATCATGTTTGTCCCACAGTGAACCTCCACGAAAAAATTTATGGCGTGCGCGGCGAAACAGTAGAAACTGTATGGGACATTTTATGCCGAGCTAAACTTCAATAGAGAAACTAAACACTTCCTTGACCTCGTTCACAAAAAGCTGCTACAAGCTGTTGCATCGACAAGGTTTATTAAGCATCAAGGTCTGAAATTTTAATTGATGACTACTCCTCCACCAGATGAAGTTGAAGTGATTGAGCGTGCACGCGCCACAAGCACGGCGCTACAAAAAGAAATCGGTAAACAGGTCATCGGCTTACATTCAGCAATTGAACATTTGCTCATTTGTCTTTTTAGCGGCGGCCATGCGTTGTTGGTAGGTGTTCCTGGACTTGCAAAAACACTTTTAGTTCGAACCATGGCCAGCGCCATGGAATTAAAGTTCCGGCGGATTCAGTTTACACCAGACCTGATGCCCGCAGATATTACCGGTACCAATATTATTGATGAAGATCGGGCAACGGGTCATCGACAATTTGTTTTCGTGGAAGGCCCTCTTTTCGCCAATATCATTCTGGCTGATGAAATTAACCGGACACCGCCCAAAACTCAAGCTGCCCTTCTCGAATCCATGCAAGAACATTCAGTAACTGTTTCCGGTTGTACTTATGTGCTTGAAGAACCGTTTTTTGTGCTAGCCACTCAAAACCCAATTGAACAAGAAGGTACTTATCCCTTACCGGAAGCGCAGCTCGATCGCTTTATGTTTAATCTGCTTTTGGATTACCCATCCGTAAAGGAAGAGCTGAATATTTTGGAAACTACGACCACGGGAGAGGTTATAAAAATTAATCCTATCATGACCGGTCAGGAAATTACCCAGTTTCAGAAAGTTCTTCGGCGAATTCCCGTTCCCCAAGCAGCGCTGGAATATGCAGTTCGATTAGTTCAGGCCACGCGCCCTATTTCGGCAAACGGAATTGCTGAAGTAAAAAAGTTTGTGCGTTGGGGAGCTGGCCCGCGCGCAACCCAACAACTTGTTTTCGCTGCAAAAGTGCATGCCGCACTTGCAGGACGCTATCATGTTGAAATAGAAGATTTACAAGCACTTGCTTTACCTGCTCTTCGTCATCGGATTCTCTTAAATTATCATGCCGAAGCTGAACGCCTAACCACGGATGTGCTCATTACTAAATTGGTTGAGGAAGTGAAGTAAGGCCACCTGGTTTTTCTTGTGAATAGATGAATCTATCTCTCAAGGAATATTGTCTCGGTAAATTGCAAGAGATCGAATCCGAAGGCTTGCTGCGCAAGATGCGAAGTTTGGAAAGTCAAGATGCAAGAATTATCCGATCCGCGAATAAAGAATTTCTCAACTTTTCGTCGAACGATTATTTAGGTCTCTCTACACATCCTCAATTACGAGAGGCTCTTGAAATGAATGGAGATGGGCCTGTCGGCGCAGCAGCTTCTCGTCTTATCACCGGCAATCATCCTATTCACGAAACGTTGGAAACCGAAATTGCACGTTACAAAAAAAAGGAATCTGCCCTTGTTTTTACTAGTGGTTATGCAGCAGCAGTAGGAACAATCCCAGCGCTCGCAGGAAAGGGAGATTTTATTGTAATGGATAAACTTTGCCATGCTTCTCTAGTCGATGGCGCACGATTATCGGGGGCTACCCTGCGAGTATATCCTCATCTTCACTTAAAACGATGCGGTGAGCTTCTTAAAAGCTGTCGATCGCAAGCGGGCAACAAAGATAAAGTACTCTTAATTACGGAATCTGTTTTTTCGATGGATGGAGATCTTGCTCCTCTTAGTGATTTAGTGGAGCTCAAAAATCGCTATGGAGCGTGGCTAATGGTTGATGAGGCCCATGCCACAGGTGTGCTCGGAGAAAATGGCCGAGGTGGCGAAGAATTTTTTGGGATAGAAGGCTGTGTAGATATTTCTATGGGAACTCTTTCTAAGGCATTGGGTTGTGTGGGTGGATTTATTTGTGGTTCACAGGAACTAAAGGAATTGCTGATTAACCGTGCGCGCAGTTTTATTTATTCAACAGGCTTACCTATTCCTATTTGTAAGGCAGCGCTAGCTGCTCTTCGAGTGATACAGCAAGAACCCGAGCGACGTAAAAAACTGCAGCAAAATATAGAGACATCAAAAAAGTATTTAAAATTACCGGTTCAATCACCTATTATTCCTTGGATTGTTGGAGATGGATCGCATTGCATGAAATTGGCTGAAAAGCTTCGCGAAGAATGGGTGATGATCCCTGCGGTGCGTTATCCTACTGTGGCACGAGGTAAAGCTCGCCTTCGAATCAGCCTAAATGCGATGCATACCGAAGAAGATATTGCTTATCTCGCTAAACTTTTGAAAAGTGTGTGAAAATCTAGAGATTGCGAAATCATCGTCATTGCGAGGCTTTAGCCGAAGCAATCTCTTGCTTCCATAGATCCAAATTCTTAAACTTATACTGCCTTGGAAGTTTTTCTAAATGAACCATTCACATCATAAACCTTTTAACCAAATAACGATCCTTGGGCCCGGCCTTCTTGGAGGATCGCTTGGTTTAGCCATTCGCAAAAATAAATTAGCAAAGAAAGTAGTGGTTTGGAGTCGTCGCATCGAAGCTGCACGTGAAGCCGTTAAACGCGGTGCAGCGCATGTAGCTATTGACTCGAGCGCCGAAGCAGTGGAAGAAGCTGATCTGGTAATCCTTTGTACGCCTGTCCAAGCCATGCCAGCGCTCGCTCGCGAAATTCGATCCAAACTTAAACGTCAGGTAATTGTTACGGACGTGGGAAGCACTAAGTACGAGGTAGTAAAACAACTCTCACACCTTCTAGCAAAACGCGCCATTTATATTGGCAGCCATCCTATGGCTGGTTCGGAAAAAGAAGGTTTAAAGGCAGCGCGCGCTGATCTTTTTGAAAATGCCGTCTGTATTCTTACTCCACAACCCCGAACAAAACGTGAACCACTTAAACGATTAGCAGATTTTTGGGAAGCTTTAGGTTGTCGTTTATGCACCACTACACCAGCCATGCACGATGAAATTGTTGCTTATGTAAGCCATATTCCATATTTAACC
>CAZNSF010000296.1:0-8850 GCA_964575565.1 uncultured Verrucomicrobiota bacterium
GGAAATCCCGGACTTTTTGATAATGGTCCTAACAATCAATTCTACTCTATTCACCTAGGGCTTCATCCAGGAAACACAACTATTAGCCCTGAATCTTACTTTAATGCCAATGGACAAACTGTCGTTAATACTATTTGGCAAACTGCAGCCTATAACGAAGAACTTTGCGAACCATTTCTTACCAACCCCATAAATGTTTCTTTTCCGCTTTCAAGAACATGGGCCCTTTCCCAAGGCTTAGGAGTTGCTTCTAAAATTGTTTTTACAAGACTCGATGCCAATAACTATAATTATAACTATAGTTTGCTAGATAATAATGGAGTTTCTTTTGAAACAGGCACCATTTCGTATGAACCTAGAGCTACACCATTCTCGACTATCAACTTACAGCCCACGGGTGGGGGTCCTGTGCGATTGGGTGTTTATGATATTATTAGTGGCACGATGAAGGTTGATTTTGGAGCTCCAGGCGCTGCCCGACCTTCGGACCTTTCAAATGCATCAGTGTATAGCACTCAATAGTTCATATTCCTTAAACACTTGTTCTACTCGAATAGATGAAATTGGGTTACCCATTTGTGCTGTTTCGACTACTCGATGACGGTCTTGATTAAAATAAGGTCCATTGATGCTCGAGGACGAACCGATATCCCACGGGGCAAATAAAGTGACTGTAGCTGTTCCTACTGCCATCGCAATATGGTAAGGGCCCGTATCTCCAGAAATAAAAAGCCGAGCATTTTTTAAAAGCGCTGCTAACTCGTCTAATTGTAGTTTTCCAGCAAGATTTTCCATACGATCACTCATTCCAATTTGAGTCTCAATCTCATCGCAGATATCTTTTTCGCGCAGGTCCCCTGTTAAGATCACTGTGCCAGATTGCTTCCCAAGGATTCGCTTGGTTAATTCTGCATAATTTTTAGCGCCCCACTGTTTTTTAGAGCGAGAAGCTCCAGGATGAATCATCCACCATGGAGTTTGTTTGCCCTTCAAAAAATCACACACACGAGCTGAAGTTTCCGTACTCACTCTAAGATTAGTTTTTGCTTCGCCACGTGGAAATCCTAAGAGATCACAGAATTGTAAGTTTCGTTCAATGGCGTGTCCGGTGGTATGGCTTTGACTTAACATTTCTGGATTAGCAATCATGAATGGGTAAATCGTATTTCGTTGGGGTCGACGGATGATGCGCCGACAACCACTCCACCAAATCAGAGGAATTACATCTGGATCATTTGCATTGGCTACTAACGCTAAATCATAATGGCCTTTTTTTAAGAGATGGAAAGTATGGCCGATACGGCAGTATTTTCCATAGTAAGGTAGTATTTCATCCAATGCAGCTTGGTTTTTAAATAGGGGCATAGCTGCTTCTTTTACCCAAAACCCAATATGCACTTTTGGATGTGCAGCTCGTAGACTCTTGATAAGCGGTGTGCATAGAATAGCATCGCCAATGGCTGTAGTTGCTACGATCAAAATTCTTTGAAAGCCACGAGAACGAATTTGATCTAGAGAAGGAACGCGAATTTTACCTGTAAGCGCTAGACCGCGATGAAATCCATAAATCAGATGATCACAAATTCGAAGGTTCATGGTTAAAAATCAAAAATCTCGTATTTCATAGACTGAATATTTCCAATTTGACCAGAGAGGACGTTCTTTTAATGGTTTCCAGCTATTTAGCAGAACCAGGTAGTTTGCATGATAATTACGAGCTGCTGCCAACATTGCTTCAGAGTTTCCAGACTTTTTAAGGGGTGTTAGCCGATCACGCCGCTCGATCCATTCCTCAAGTTCTTTAGTGGGATGATAGGCCACACAAGGTCGATCAAACCAACAAAAAACCAAGGAACGCTTAGCGTAATATCGAAATTCGTACGAATCGAAATAAAACAAAGCATCGCCAGGAGTATTCTCCCTAGCCCAAAGAGCAACTTCCAAGTCAGCACTACTTTCACGTAAACTATTTTTAAACCGCTGATGGGAAGCACGAGGTAACCATCCAGCTAAATTTAAAACGTATCTTCCAAGTTTGTGCCCTGGCCAATTAATTATGAGAGAAAGGAAAACTATCAAGAGAGGTATTCCAAATTTTAAAAATCTAGAGTGTGCAGCATATTTACGAAACCACCCCATAAAAGCAAAAGCCATCCATACGGGTAGAGTTAAGTAGATTAATTTAATGTTTCGGCAATGCTCCGGCACAATGATAGGTAAAGCGATTTCTAAATGTTGAAGAAAATATCCCACCACCATTACAAAAAGAGTCATACCAATTACTACAAATGGAAAATACGAAATGACCTTCACTGACCCGGTATCGCCCGGTTGTTTTAATTGTCGCCACACCCAAAACCCAACTACGGCAAGCAATAAAGGAATAGAAATATCTTCCAAAAAACCTATTATAAGAGCGAGCGAAGGAGGGGTTAAACCTACAAAATCTTTCCAGAATTGTTTAATCACTATTGGATCAGCTTGTAAACTTACTGGTACTATCACCACTTTGTTCCACACGAAAAGAAATGGCATGCTACCAATCAATGTAACAATTCCTATTACGGCTACTTTAATCCATGCTCGAAAACGGAAGCGTTCGCAAATGAGAATGGTAATACCAAGAAATTCTACAAAACCCCAGCCAGAGAGCGGATGTAAATTGCTAATAAGTCCCCAGATAAAGAAACAAAAGGCTAAACGTCCCAACCGATCTTGGCATTGAAAATAGGCCCACAATCCCAGCGGTAAAAAACTCAGAACAAGTCCACGAGCGCTCATCGTATACATAGGGCCTATTCCCCACCAATCCCAAATTGTACGCCGCACGATTATAAAAGAACATGCCACTAAAAGACTCGCCCATTGATCTCCAGAGAATTTTAAACAAAGAAGATAATTTCCAACAAAAAATACCATGATACAAATTGGTAACCAAAGGAGAAACAAATCAATAGGCTCCTTAAATAGCCCAAATGTTAAGTAATCTGTAATATTCATCATGGAACGAACACAGACATGGAGATTGCTAATCATTTCCGGCTTACCCCAAATAAAGTCACGCGCGAAAAGAGTTGTATCGCGGTCTTTCAAATAACCAGTCGCTACTTGGAACTCATCTTGATTGTAATCGCGAAATAAACCTCCTTCGATTCCATAAATAGAAGCAAAGATGAGGCTTACCAAGCCTACAAAAATTCGGAATTTCATCGATGACAATGGGATGAAAGATGTCTACCCTGCAATTCCCTAGACATTTCCCCACGTAACAAGACGTAGCTCGTGCTTTTGGGTAAGATTAGGATGAGTTGGCATGAGGCGAACATTAAAACCATAAGCGCCGCTTTCGGCGGCATCAATCGAACCACCATACCAATAAGTACCATCCTCTTCCTTCTTTTGCATACTTAATCCAATGGTGTTTGGATTCCGTAACTGATCATCTTGGGTTTCACCACAGTAAACTTCCACTAGAACATGCTCTGGTGCGATGCCTCCAAGGAATACCTTGGCGCGAATTGAAATTTTTTCGCCAACAAACACTTCGTAGCGTCGAGGATGGTCGCAAACAATTTCTCGCACTGCAACTTGTTGCCAAGCTTGACGAATCTCGACTTTCCATCGAGCCAATTCTTTAGCTTCCGTAAAGTTATTGGCCTGTAAACGTGCACCTCGATGAGATGCGGGGGTATAAAACCGCTCTGTATATTCCCGAACCATTCTCCAAGTATTATAGACAGGCGAAACGGAACGTATCGATTCGCGCATCAGATTAATCCAGGCCAAGGGAAGACGACCATCAGGCTTAGCATAATACAAGGGAATTAATTGTTGTTCAAGAATTGTATAAAGTGATTTTACATCTACTTCATCTTGGAGTTCCGGTGTTTTATCTTGGATTTCCGACCCAAGAATCCAGCCTATTTCCTCTCCAATAGCCCATCCGTTCTTACTATTATAACCCTCGGACCACCATCCATCTAAAACACTTAAGTTAATGCCCCCATTAGGCGGTACTTTCTGGCCACTCGTACCGCTCGCCTCCAACGGACGAAGAGGATTATTCAGCCATACATCCACCCCCTGTACAAGATGGCGCGCTACATTGGTATCGTAATCCTCAATAAACACGATTTTTCCTTCGAATTCCGGTTCATTAATGATATGATACAATTGTTGAATTAATCGTTTACCCCCTTCATCATGGGGATGGGACTTACCGGCAATCACAATTTGGAGCGGCCGATCCGGTTTATTGATAATAGCCTTTAAACGATCGAGATCTTTAAAAATCAGTAATGCGCGTTTATACGTGGCAAATCGTCGGGCAAATCCGATGGTCAAAACTTCGGGGTTCAGCACACTCATGGCAGACCGTAAACGGTCTGGTGATTCGCCAATTCGCTCACGATGTTCGCGCAATCGTTTACGTGCAAAATCTATCAAGCGTCTTTTTAAGAAGAGATGTGTATTCCATAAATCTTCATCCGGAATATCACTGACCCGTCGCCATAGATCAGGATCGCTAATCCGCTCCTGCCAGCCCTCGCCAAAATATTTTCCGTAAAGATCTCTCATCTCCGGCGCCAGCCATGTGTGTAAATGGATGCCATTAGTTACACTCGTAATAGGTACTTCATGGACCGGCGCGTTTGGCCATACACTGGTCCACATTTTTTGGGCAATCTTGCCGTGTAATACGCTTACCCCATTGGCTCGTCGTGACATTCGCAAGGCGAGAATCGTCATACTAAAAGGATCGTGGGGTTGATGGTTCCATGTTCGTCCATATTTTAAAAATTCATCAAACTCGATTCCCAATTCATGGACGTAACGATCAAAATAACGGCGCATCAAATCGGGCTGGAATGCATCGTTGCCAGCAGCTACTGGCGTGTGGGTGGTAAATACATTGGATGCATCCGCTACTTGCAAGGCAGCATAAAATTCAATTTTATGATCTACCATCAACTGGCGAATACATTCCATTCCCAAAAAAGCGGCGTGCCCTTCATTCATATGATGGACTGATGGAGAAATCTCCATTGCCTTCAACGCGCGCACCCCGCCAATTCCTAGTACGATTTCTTGGCAAATTCGCATTTCGAGATCACCCCCATAAAGTTGCGCTGTGATTGAACGATCTTTTTCCGTATTCGCAGGTAGATCTGTATCCAAGGCAAATAACGAAATACGCCCCACTTTGATTTCCCAAATTTTAATGGTCACTGGTCGACCAAGGATATCTACTTGTACCGTTAGCATGCTGCCATCCGATTTGCGCACTTCATGGATTGGCAACTCATTAAAGGCTACATTCATAGAAATCGCTTCCTGCCAGCCTTCCTTATTCAACCGCTGTTTGAAATAACCATGCCGATATAATAATCCTACCGCCACAAAAGGTAACCCAAGATCACTGGCTGCCTTGCAGTGATCACCAGCTAAAATACCTAAGCCTCCAGAATAGGTTGGCAGTGATTCGTGAAAACCAAATTCTGCTGAAAAATAGGCAATGGGGCTATTAATCTCCTGTGACCAATTCTTGGAAAACCATGTATCTTTTGCCGAAAGATAATTCTGGAAACGAGAGTAAACCATATCCAACTTTCGAAGATAAGCATCGTCCTGGGCTGCTTCGTGTAATCGCGCTTGGCGGATACGCTGAAGAAGTTTTACGGGATTATGATAACAGCTTTGCCATAAAATCGGATCAAGCGTTTCGAATACAACCATGGCATCCTGTCCCCAGCTAAACCAAAGATTAAAGGCCATTTCGCGTAACGGCTCTAACCTCTGGGGTAATTTAGGGATAATAGAAAATCTTAGTAAATTTCCCATGCAGCCCCTACTCTTTCCGAGTCTTTTACTACTCGCAAGTTAAATTTTATACAAAAGAGAGCTTTTCCAAAGCTCCTGTCCATGGAACTATTTGTTTATTTTTGAGTCTTGGAAATAAAGCCCAAAACAGCTTTGATAGGCATATGCCTATTCATACCACAGTTCCTGTCCGGCTTGGAGACCGTTCCTACCCCATTATCATTGGGAGAAATATTCTTCCAAAACATTTAATTCAACACCCTCTCTTTTCACACCAGGGCACACGCGTTTTTGTGGTAAGCGATTCTCGAGTAAAGAGCATTGCTAAAGATATGATCCGTGGATTTTCCAAACGTTGCGTTGGATCGTTTTTTTTACCCGGCGGCGAGCGCACCAAGAATATTTCAACTCTTATTTCTCTCTATCAAGCTGCCTCACGAGCTAGACTGGACCGCCAATCTGTGATTATCGCTATTGGGGGTGGTGTGATTGGAGATGTGACCGGTTTTTTTGCAGCTACCTATCTACGCGGCATACAAATCGTCCATATTCCAACTACGCTTATTGCCCAAATCGATAGCGCTATCGGCGGCAAAACAGGGATCAATCTTCCAAGCGGCAAAAACTTAGTGGGCGCATTTCATCAACCCTCTTTAGTAATGACGGATCTTGCCGTGCTTAAGACACTACCTGAACGGGAGTTTTGTTCTGGGTTAGCAGAAGCAATCAAATACGGGATTATCGCTGACGCAAATCTTTTCCATTATTTAGAAAGCAACATGGGAAAGATTCTCAAACGAGATTCTATCGCCTTATCATGGGTGATTCGCCGATGTTGTGCAATTAAGGCGCGCGTTGTTTCGAAGGATGAATGCGAAACTAGTGGTTTGCGAGCCATCCTCAATTTTGGGCATACCATCGGCCATGGAATTGAAGCTGCAGCCGGTTATACTCTTTTGCACGGCGAAGCTATTGCTTTGGGAATAATAGGAGCCGTGCATCTTTCTCAAAGAGTGATGAAATTATCGTCTCCATCGGCTGGGCGGATCTATCGCCTGATTCAAAGGATGGGTTTACCGATTCACTTGAAAAAACCATTGGTTATCTCTCAAATCCTTACTGCTATGCAGCTCGATAAAAAGAGAGTTCAAGGACAACTCCGTTTTATTTTAGCACGCCGTATCGGCTCTGTAAAAACGGGTATATCTATCCCCAAAAACCTTGTTAAGGAAACCCTTGAAGTAATAATGTGAAATCCACGCGAAACCTTTTATGAGGTTCGTTGTTTGTATATTTGGAATTATTAATTATTAAACCATTGAAAGGAAATCTATGAAAACAAATCGTATTCTTACACTTATATGTGCCTCCCTTCTTAGTCTCTCTCTTAGTTCTTATGTAGAGGCTAGAGGAGAGCACGGAGGAGGTGGTGGAAAAGGTGGGGGGCATGAAGGTAGACCTCATGATGGTAAACCGGATAGGCCAGATCGAGAAAAACCGGATCGTGATGCAGATCGTCCAGGCGATAAAGATCCTGGGGTTAATCGGCGTCAAGAAAACCAGGATGATCGTATTAAACAAGGGATTCGCTCCGGTGAACTCACAAAAGAGGAAGCCAAAGAATTAGGCAAAGAAGAAAAGGAAATTCGCAAGGAAGAAAAGGAATATAAATCTGATGGCACTCTTACTAAAGAAGAACGCAAAGATCTTCATCAGGATTTGAATGAAGCTAGCAAAGATATTTACCAAGAAAAGCATGATGATGATGAGGTTTGCCGGAAAGCTGAAAAAAATCATCCAGAATTAGGTGAATTTATACACCGAAAACAAGCGGAGGGCTTAAAAGGTAAAGAATTAGCTGATGCTATCCATGCAGAACAAGTTCGGCGTGGAATTAAGGATAACGATCCCGGCGTAAACAATCGCCAAGAAAATCAACAAGATCGTCTTAAAGAAGGAGTTAAATCTGGCGAGCTCACCGCAAGAGAAGCTGCTCGGCTGAAGCTTAGAGAGGCAAAGCTTGCAGAATTCGAAAAGCGCTTGAAAGAAGATGGATCACTTACTCCTGAAGAACGAGCGAAACTCCAAAAGAAATTAGAAGCCTTAAGCGAAGATATCTATAAACAAAAACACGATGCTCAAGATCGTCCGAAAGCGGATTAATCTCTATCTCGTTTATTATTAAGTTATATAAGGGGCGTGGTTATTAGCCACGCCCTTTATTTTTTATATCATTTCCAGTTGATAACTAGATGGTTTAGCTATTGGATATTTACAGCCTCAAAAATACAATGGGCAGTCATTAGATCATATCATGGAAAATCCCCCTACCTTTACCGAAGCCTTTCGTTTTTGGCTGAAATTAGGCTTTATCAGCTTCGGTGGGCCAACGGGTCAAATTGCCATCATGCACACCGAGCTTGTCGAAAAAAAGAAATGGATTAGCGAAAATCGTTTTCTCCATGCGCTCAATTACTGCATGTTATTGCCAGGTCCAGAAGCCCATCAATTAGCCATTTATATCGGTTGGCTTCTACATAAAACATGGGGCGGCATTGTCGCAGGCGCTTTTTTTATGATTCCATCCATGTTCATTCTATGGGGATTAAGTTATATCTATGTGGTTTATAGAAATATCGCATGGATCGCTGGTATTTTTTATGGCCTTAAGCCTGCAGTGATGGCGATCGTCGCGTTCGCTGTCATTCGTATCGGAAAAAAAGCTCTTAAAAATGAAGTGATGTGGGCTCTAGCTGCTCTGGCATTTGTAGAAATCTTTTTTGGTAAGCGTCCGTTCCCACTTATTATTATTAGCGCAGGACTTGTTGGACTAGTTGGAGGGAGGCTGTGGGAAAAGAAATTTCTTGTGATTAAAAGTGGAGCCCCACGGGCTGAAGCCCGTGGCACCTTTGGTTTCGGCGACACCACGCCGAAGCTCCAGTCCGCCTTCGTTCCGCTTCGCGGAACTACGGCGAGACACCCGCATTCCTCCACGGGCAAATGCCCGTGGCCTCCTGCGAAGGCGGGTGA
>CAZNSF010000297.1:0-6345 GCA_964575565.1 uncultured Verrucomicrobiota bacterium
CGGTAGAAAAAAACCGCCGCCGATCAATAGGTGCATTCCAAGCCCCTTGCGCTTTTAATCGCGCAATCGCGGCTTCGCGCGCATCAGGAGCTGGAGGTATTGTCGGTGTTTCTGGCATAACAATAACAAAGAATTTGAAATTAGAAATTAAAAATGAAAAATGAAAGAGTATTCTAAATCTTTTATCCTTTTCCTCTTTTTCTTAAAACTTGAATTGCAGCTTGGCGTACCTTTAATTGTTTGTCATTGGCAGCAACTTTCTGTAATTCTTTTCGAATATTTTCATCGGCAAATTGCCCTAGAAGATGAATAGCAGTTACCCGGTATTGCTCCAATCTTTCGGCATGGAAAGTTAAAAGACCGTTTGAATCATTTTTTCCACTACCAACTACCACGGTGGGTGTGTAAGTGGAAGCTACTTGTTCCACATAACTTAGGTCTAAAAAACTTTCTAGTGTAGCAGTAGCCCTTGCATCTTTTTGGCGAGCAAGAGCGAAGGCCGCGTTCCATCCCACGAGCGGATCTGGATCGTGCAGTGCTTCCGCACAACGTTCTATAGCTTGTTTCTCATTAAAATTTCCGAGCGCAAAAATGGCCGTTTGCCTTAACCCACGATCAGGCGATTTTGATATTTCCATTAATGAGGCGATAGCGCTGGGATCGCCGATTCTCCCCAAGGCCACCATGGAATGAATGGCTGTTTCCGAATCTGGATCATCTAGAGCAGAAATCAATGCCGAAACTACTTCCCGACCGCCTACAAGACCTAAAACTTGCGCGAGATATTGGCGAATGCGGTGATCGGAGTCTTTAGATTGTTCAAAAATTTTAGCGACCTTGGCAGGGAACTCCGGGTTTTCCGCCAAGAACTTCTCGCGGTTAAAGCGAAGCTGTTCGGTAATATCGTAAATATTCTGCCAACGCTTAGATTCTTGAATGTAATTAAGAAGTTGTAATGCGGCTTGCTCTTTTTGGGATGAAGAACGCGAGCCGCTGGAAAGCGCTGAAAGATAAGCGCCCACATCTTGTTTTTCCCATGTTAACCAACGAAAAATAAAAATTAAAGCCACGCAAAAAATAACAATCGCCAATGGTATAAGAAAAAATTGAACGGCTAATTTGACTAAGGGATTGACCGGTTCGATGGCCTCTCCTTGATCGCTCCCTATGGGAACAATGCCGGGCAAACGAGGAGCTTCAGGACTTTGGGTTGGAGGAGGATTTGCCATCACCCATTCCTATCTATGCCGCAACGTTTGCAGGCGTTGCTTGATGAACCGATTCTGGATCTCGTTTAACTTGTTGAGGCAGCATCGCAGCAAGATTGGTTACCGGTTCTGGCACATAAATGGCATCTTTATCGCAAACGATTTCGCATAAACGACAGCTTACACAAGTCCGTTCATCGACCACTGCAATCTTAAAATGCATATCCGGCGTGCGTGGATCAGGCTCTAAGGTAATGCAGTCAAAAGGGCAAATATCGATGCAATATTCACAAGCTGTACAATTATCGGCAATTACCTGCGCCTTTGGAATTTCTTTCAGCGGAACTCTTTGGACTAAGGTGCCATGTTGATTTTGGATACAAGAAACTGGGCAAAAAATAGCGCAAACACCGCACTCGATACATCCTTCCGGATGAATTTGGAAAACCACCTTTTTACCGCCATCAATGGTATCGGTGGGGCATTTCTGTTCGCAGATCCCACAACTAATACAAGTATCTGTAATAAAGTAAGCCATAATGGGGCGTGGAAAACCACGCCCAAATTAAATTTTGGTAGCCCGTCGTATCCTACGGCGGGAATTAAACTCCATCTAAAACGCAGCCTAGCACTAAAAAAATCGCTCGCAAGTACTTTGTGGAGCCTCGTGGGAAAAGCGAACCTCGCCCGAAGCTGCTTGCGAAGGCGGGTGAAATTTTTCAGCAATTAGTTAACATTCCAAACCAGACTTGCTTTTGTAGAATAGACCAATTATAAGGCTCTTAATGAAAACAAAACAGATATATGAGCCATGGCATATGTGGTTATCTATCTTTCTGTTTTTAGGTTGTAGTCGGTTTGTTGTTATTAGCTTCAAGGATTTTTATCTCCTTTGGCTGGGCGGACAAATGGGAACGGATATATTTATTGGTATATTTTTCCTTACTTTCCTAAGCACATTTTTCTTCTTTGGTATTTGTTATCTTTTTAAACAAAAACAGAATTTATGGTGGAAGTTGTTATTAATTGGTATGCTTGCTGTAGTTGTTTGTCTTATGCTATTTGGTTTACAGGGGTTTTACTCTCTCTGGCTTGCAGAAAATACACAAACAATAGAAGAAACAGCCGAAAAAGTGTTTGTCGACTTATTCCTTATTAGCTTTTCTCCATTTTGCACCTCTTATCTTTTAAAAGAGGTCATTCAACAAATCCGATTGCGTCGTGAATGTAAGGGTCCCCTCAAACGGATCAGAATTTAACGCCACGAACGCCACGATCTGTATGGGGTTAAAAAATGGGTATTCACGATAGAGATTATATGCGGCGTCCATTGGGCGGTGAGCCGGGTAATTCCGCTGATAAATTGGAACGTTTTTTAAGTAAACATCCTTGTTTGCCTATTATCCTCATTAGTTCGGTCATTCTCTCGATCGTTGTAATTATCCTTGTATCAAAACTCTTAAAATAAAACTTGGGTTAAGCATTCACCTTTTCCGTTGTTCGAAAATGGAGTTTGGCTACTTTACCAAGTTCTTCGCGGCCATGTTTAGAGACAAACGCTTGACCCGCCTCAATCACTGTGGCCGAGGCGCCTTTAGGAAATTGAATATTCCACTTTTTAGCAAGCCTACCTAGCCCAAGAATAAATTCTGCTCTTGCAACAATGGATGCCGCAGCCACTGCTAAATCTTCTTCAGCGCGATGACGCTGCTCCAGCTCAATCTTTTTACCGCGTTCCATCAGTGCTTTCTGAATAATTCGTTTATTGCCAAATTGATCCGAAATAGCTCTTGAACAAATTTGACCAGTTTTTTTTGGATCGATCCGGGCTAGAACATTTTCAATGGCGCGGGCGTGACCCCATCCCAGGATATCGTTTACATTACGCATCTTGGCATGCATCCGATTATAGGCTTCGGGTCCAATGGCAACCACCTCTGCTGCGCATTCGGGAATTTTCCGAATGGCCTTTGCCATATCGATAGCCTTGGCATCTGAAGAAATGGTTTTTGAATCGCGTACATTCAATTCTTTAAATTTTCGAAACGCATCTTTGGAAGCAAAGACCGCGCTAATCACCATGGGCCCAAAATAATCGCCTTTACCGCTTTCATCCACCCCAATGTGTGGCTCAAAAGCGCGTGGATTAAGAACTTCATCATAACCTAGCCGTGCTTCTTGGAAAACATGCGGCTCTAAGAAAAATTGCACGAAATCTTCTGTTCCCTTGCCTTGAACCACTAATTTACCGCTTTGATAAAAGACAACACCTACCTCGTGGTTTCTACCAGCGAATTCAGCATAAGGAACCGTATCGGTCTCGAACCCATGCGAATCTAGATAAGATTTCACTAGCGAAGCTTGGGCTTTTGTTAGTTTCGTTGTATAAACGGTGAGAGGAGGCATACAAATGCAAATTAAAAATTAGAAAATAGTGATCAGTTTAAATTTAGAGAATGGACAGAAAATCCTAAAAATTTTGTTCATCCTGTCTAAAAAGCATGTTTTTCACAAGTTAGAAAGTCTATAGTAAATCCGATGCAAACCACTTTTTCAAAACCTCTTTTGGTTTGGTATCGAAAAAACCGTCGAGATCTCCCTTGGCGCCGCACTCGCGATCCCTATGCCATCTTTGTTTCCGAAATCATGCTGCAGCAAACCCAAGTAAAAACGGTGTTGCCTTATTACACACGTTGGATGATGCGTTACCCTACCATCGCAGCTCTAGCTAAAGCTTCAGAGGCCGAAGCGCTGAAATCTTGGGAAGGGCTTGGTTATTATCGCCGCGCTCGATTTTTGCATGCAGCTGCAAAATTAATCATGGCAAAATTTAATGGCCAATTCCCAAAAACACTCGAGGCTATCGGCGATCTCCCCGGAGTCGGTCCTTACACTATGGGTGCCGTTGGGAGCATTGCATTTAATCTGCCCGTACCAATCCTTGATGGCAATGTAGCGCGAGTTCTTTCTCGTTGGTTCGGCATCAAAGAAGTAGTCAGTAAAACAAAAACAAAGAAAAAGTTATTGGCAATTGCTGAACAATTGATTTCCAAAAGAACAGCAGGTGATTTTAATCAATCGCTCATGGAACTAGGAGCCACTCTTTGTACACCTCAAAACCCTCAATGCACAGTTTGTCCCATTCAAGATGGATGTTGGGCTTTTGCCCATGACAAGCAAGAGATGCTGCCAAAAGTGGCAGCTCGCCAAAAAATGATTAAACAGTTCGAATACGCAGGTTTTATTCATCGTAATGGGCAGATTCTTCTTTATCAACGAAAGCTTGGCGAGCGAATGGAAAATCTATGGCAATTTCCTTCGATCACTTTATCGCGGCCATCACGCAATTGGGATTATTCCTGGAAGCAAACTTTTGGACAATTCCAAAAATCCGAAAAATTATCTAGAACGTGTTATTCCGTTACACACCATCGTATCCATTTAGATTTCTTTAAGATCCATAAGTTTCTTAGCAATGGCAAGCTTCCCAAACAAACGGAGTGGGTTGATCCTCTAAGAGCTCATCAACTTCCTTTTACAGCTGCTCATCGCAAATTAGCCGATCGTTTTCTTAACGTTTTTTGAAACCCGCACCTTTCACTTTCATCTTTGCTGATTTTATTTTATTCTAATTAGAGTATGCACGCTAACAAAATATGGATTCTTTTTCTTTTGTGCTTTGCCAGCACTGCTTCGGCCCAATTAAAATGGGATAAGAAAGAGTTTGAATATCATGCTACGCTTCAAGACACAAATAGCGTGGCGCGTTTTACTTTTCAAAACGCGGGAGATTATCCAGTAACGATTGCCTCGGTAACCACTTCCTGCGGTTGTACTACAGCAACTTTAGATGAAAAGAAGTATGCAGCTGGCGAAAAGGGCGAAATTACTGCAGATTTTAAATTTGGGAACCGTGTTGGGAAACAAGAAAAGACCATTGTCGTACAAACCGATGATCCCAAAGAACTCACCGTTTTACTCAAAATGAATGTCTTTATTCCAGAAATCATGAAGATCAATCCTGCTTTTGTCTATTGGCAAAAGGACGAAGAGAAAAAAGCAAAAACCATTTCTATAAAAATCTTGGATGACCAATCTGTCCGTATTACCAAGGTCAAACCAAGTAACGAAAAATTCATAGTGGAGTTGAAGGTCATTGAGGAAAAAAAAGAATATGCCATTGAAATTACACCGAAAGATACAAGCACTCCGGGCTGGACTAATTTGAATATAGAAACGGACCTTCCGAAAGATTCTTCACGAACATTTACTGCGTTCGCTCAAGTACGGTAAGGGGGATCTCAACATTAATTCACAATTATCCCACCTTACTCCTCCCATTAACACTAACCATTACGTACATTTTTATATACTCCCCTCCTTTCCAAGGAGGGGTTGGGGGAGGTAAGCTGTGTTGAAAGGGGAAACCTCCTCTAACTCCTCCTTATCAAGGAGGAGAAATTCCTTTATTAAAACAATAGCCGACTTGTGTATACTGATTAGTCCTTAACAAGGGGAGGATGAGAAAGTGAAGTTATTAGAAGCGGGCATACAGACCTAAATTTTTTGTGAAACACTTCTTACTAAAAATCCTTTCACAAGCTTTTCTCATCAGCATTTTAGCGCTAATCCCGGCGCTTGTATGCGGCTTCTTGCACCCCAAACGGCCTGGATGGAAAGGGGAAGCACTTTACAAGAACGAGGTATTCCTTTCGGCGATTCAAACATGGGGCGAGCGAACACTATGGGTCGATGCACGCTCCGAAAAAGAGTATGGGAAAAATCATATTCCCGGTGCGATTTTATTGAATGAAGATCAGTGGGATAGTCTGTTGCCAGAATTATTGAAGGTCTGGAGCCCTAAACGAATGGTCGTTGTTTATTGCGATAGCGCACAATGTCAATCAAGCCACAAGGTAGCTGAACGGTTACGTCAAAGCGGGTTAAACCCTGTTTATATTCTAAAAGGAGGCTGGGAAGCATGGTTAGCTCAAAAACAATGAGTGGCGTTATTTCATTTCTTGCCCGAATTTTTATCGGCAGTACTTTTCTCTATGCCGGAGTACTGAAAGCTTGGGACCCTTTTCAATTTACAGTGGATATCCAAAATTATCGCTTACTTCCCCTACCCTTAGCA
>CAZNSF010000298.1:0-11829 GCA_964575565.1 uncultured Verrucomicrobiota bacterium
AAGTACTTTTGACAAGCTAAAGAAACCTCGTCTTTTGGAGGAGTTGGGAGATCTTGTATGGGAATAAAATATAATTTCTTACCGATTCCAAATCCAATCGGAGTATCTCCTGTTTTATTGGAGATATTACGATAGCTTTTAAAGTATTCAGAATATGAATTGGCTTTGAGAGTATCTTGATGTTTGGCATACCAAGAACTGAATGATGGAATCGTAGCTGAGGCGGCTTGTAAAGCGAACGTTATACTTCGCGTCGCAGATACGAATGCATCTGCGAAATGCATGGCTGGCAAAAGATTATTTTCGTCCTGAAGCTTTCTGAGAAAAAATTCAGCTTGATCGATTTTATACTCTACCATGCTAAATGAACGTGCCATTTGATCAAACCCAACGACGAAACTGAGCGACCACGGGCAGCGCCAAGACGGCCTTGCATTCAGAACAACCGTTCATTGCTGCCCGTGCTTCGCTCCAGTGATTTTCATTAGGCCGTGGTGACATATGAATCTACACGTTCGGACTCTCGTCAGGTTTGGGCCACAAGTAACCTGGCCCGATAAGAAATACCCAGAAAACCAACATGTCAACGAGCTCCCAAGTTTGCTTGGGCAGGTGTATGGTGATGACCGGATTGAACAGCATGGCTACCGAGCCGAATACCAGACTGAGCTTTCGGCGCTTCAAGCAGTAGCTGGTAATGCCCATGACTCCTCCGACGAGCATCACGGACCAGCGCAATCCCTTGTAGAACTCAGCGGAATGATGAACTGGCGTGCTATAGGATGGCTCGCCCTCGCGGTCCTGATGCCAGCCTCCGGATGCCAAGCCAGCAATCAAGCAGTAGCCTGCCACGAATAAGCACAGTGGAATCAAACCAAAGAGCATCCGTTTACGGGATTGCATAATCGTGGGAGAGGCCTAACTTTATTAACGGGTTTTCCATATTTTTAAGGGTTGAGTTAAAATATGGCGATAAAAACTTGGTGGAATCAATTAAAATCAGCTTCAAAATCAATGATTTATCCATCTTTGTACGCTATTATCCACATGATACCGACGCGTGATAATTCTTTTTAGCCATTAATCAATGTATTAATACGTTAATACATAGCATCGCAACTGTAAACGAAACGTTGAGGAGGAACAGTGTGACTCCATCTTATTCATCCTAAAGGTGGGGGCGTATCTGTGCTATTCTATGATTGTATGACACGTCTCGTGATCGTCGAAACGTTATCGCAAACCAGATGGCAACACCAATTCCAAGAGTCAGCATTGACAAGGCCGACATTCCCCACATGCGTGGCACTAGAAGCGCTCGCTCTTGCCTGCGTTTGATTTCTTTCTCCGTATCAATGTCAACATAGGAGGGATATTCAGCACGTATCGGGCAAAAAACCGTTCCTACAAACATTGCATCCATGCTAGTCTCTTTGTACTGTTCGAATGCATACACGCTCCCTACAAGAACGGCGACACATATCACGAGCAGCAATGCACATTGTCGAGTCATGGTAGTGTTTTATACAGCGGGTTGATACTCATCGAAGCCCTTCGTTTTTATATAAAATGAGTGGATTTTTACTCACACGGGCTTAATAGGGGTTGGGTCGAGTTGGCATGATAGTCATAAATCCACTCTTGCTGTGGTCTTCCGCTTGAGGACGATAATCACATGGAAAATCGTGAAAAGAAACCACGAAATCAGTGTGCCAAACCATGTGACGTTGCCAATCACATCCAAACGTGGCTGCCACTCCTGCCGCACGGGGTCGGCGTAAGCCATCGAATGAAGCCAAGACGCCATTTGCATACCTGCAATAAAAGCGATGCCGACAAGAACTGTGAGAACAATTTGTATCTTGACGAGCCGCGTGACTGGACGTGAAAAGACGAGAATCACCGTCACAACAATCGCAGCTACGAAAGCCAGAATGAAAACGAGTCGTATCACAAGAGGTGTGCGATGCGGCCTAACTTATTATTAATGAGTTTTCCATATTTTTAGGAATTGAGTGGGAATATGGCGGTAAAAACTCATGTAAACTAACTAAAATTAGCCTCAAAATCAATGATCTATCCATCTTTGCAGGACTATTAATTTGGGTGAACATCACAAAAGAGAGGCCGAATAGCTGCCCACTGCGCAAAGTCTTTGCGCAATTCGTTGTCGAAGGATGATAGTATTTAAAGATTGCCAGACGAGTAACCGCCGAATGATTTCAAGATTTCTCTCCAATTCTTTGCCTTCACTAACTGCTGCCAATATTTGGCGCGCATGATGTTGCGCACGGTTAACGCTATCATTAAGGAAGATAAGAGTTAAGTCGCGCATCATCTTCGAAGAAGATTTTTTACGAGCACGTAATAGCATGCTTTCGGCTGAATAAACATCGATCATAAGATCAGCAATATGAGCCGCAATTTCTTGTTCCTTAATCAAGGAATCACCCAGTTTTTGATGAGTTGCTTTTAACAAGAAAAGAATAGTTTTTTTAAAGCAACTGACGAGTTGTTGCGCTTTTGATAACTCATCGATATTGGATAAGCCATCGGATGGGTGAAGTTTTTCAATGTCTTGATCAATATGAAGCATCGCTTTTGTAAGGGGTAGATGTCCGCGTTGAGCACGTCGAAAAAGATGGCTCGGAATAAAGAGGCGATTGATTTCATTCGTGCCTTCAAAGATACGATGGATTCGTGCATCGCGATAAATGCGTGCAAGAGGGAATTCTTCTGAATAACCATAGCCGCCATGAATTTGGATGGCTTCATCAGCGACATAAGCAAGAATTTCGCTACAAGCGACTTTAATGATCGAACATTCCAAAGCAAACTCTTCAATACTACGAGGAAATCCTCCAGCAACAGTCTCAACCTTTTGACCGGTTTCTGCTACAGCATCAATCATTCCAGCAGTACGATAAACCATGCTCTCACCAGCAAATATCTGAATAGCCATTTCTGCAAGTTTATGTTGGATAAGACCGAATAAAGAAAGTGTTTTACCAAATTGTTGACGTTCTTGGGCGTAGCGAACCGATATTTTAAGGGCTTCTTTGGCGCTGCCGATACAGACGGTTCCCAATTTAAAGCGTCCTATATTGATGAGATTAAGCGCAATATAATGTCCTTTGCCGATTTCGCCCAAAAGGTTCGCTCGCGGCACGATGGCATCTTCCAAGACAACACGGCAAGTCGATGAACTTTTAATGCCTAATTTATGTTCCTCGCGTCCCAAAGAAACACCAGAGGAAACGCGATCGAGAATAAAAGCAGTAATTTGTTCCCCATTTACTTTGGCAAAGATAGTGAATACATCTGCCCAAGCCGCATTCGTGATCCACATTTTAGTTCCATTAAGAATATAATGCTGACCATCGGAACTTAAAGTTGCGCGTGTTTTCATCCCGAGAGCATCAGAGCCAGAATTCGGTTCACTAAGAGCATAAGCGCAAATAAATTCACCAGTTCCCAATTTAGCTAGATATTTTTGTTTTTGTTCCTCGGTACCAAAGTGGGTAATGGCTTGTGAGCCAATTCCACATTGAACCATGCAAGTGACCCCAAAACCGCCGAGCCGCGTAAATTGTTCTAGGACGGGGCATTCGCTCGTTTTACCTAAGCCTAACCCGCCATATTCAGCTGGAGTCTCTATTCCTAAAAGGCCTAATTGACCTGCTTTGCGCACTAATTGAGGTGTGATACCTTCTTGATGATGCTCCATACCTTCAGCTTGAGGCAGCACCTCTTTATCCATAAATTTTTCAGCCGTTTGAGCCATCAAACGCTGCTCATGCGTGAGATCTTCTGGAGTGAAGATCTGGGCATGATCGATATCCACTAAAAGGAAATTACCACCAATCAGATGAAAGGGCAATTGGATCTCTTCGAGTAGCATCACTACACATTATGATGTATGGATAAATTATTCAATCAGTGAAATATTAATGAGCTGTGATTTTGTTTGCCCGTGGTCATCCAGCACAGAAATGGTAAAGGAGCCAGGAAATGGTTCCCAAAAAAGAGGTTCGCCAGCTTTTGCGGTTCCCAAAAAAGTTGTATCTGTAAACCAATAGATTTTTTTGACACTAGCATCCACCATGGCTTCTAAGGCAAGCGTACTATGACTGTTATCAGAAGTTCGAATTTTATAAACAACGCCCTTGTGCGGTGAAATGATTTCTGGGCCGCACTCGGCGACTGTTTTTTGGTCGATAGGACAACCCGAATCATAGTTAAGAGGTGTACATCGAGGAATTCCTGTGCTTTTAAATGACATCAATAAATCTGTCGTCCAAAACTCATTAATCTCCCGGTGAGTGCTGATATTACTCGCAAAATCAGATACTCTTGATCCACTGTTGTTATCAACGGTAACGAGGCGATGTACCAGACATTCCGTAATGGGCGATACTCCAGGGATAAACCAACCCTTTTCTTTATTTGGACAGTAGGAAGTCGCTAGTTCACCAGAATCTGTACAAATATCTATTTGCTCAAGATTTAAAGCATGGATGGGTGGCACAAGCGGTTCAACATTAATGGCAGTAGATCGTATAGCATCGATCATAGAGAAAAAAAGCGGGGCTGCAGCGCTACGTCCAAGAAAGGCAGGATTGCTTTGGCCATTAAAATTTCCTATCCAAATTACAAGCACATAGTTATCAAATACACCAGCTGTCCAAGCATCACGGAAAGAAAATGAAGTACCGGTTTTCCATGCTATCGGAGATTCTTGGTTTTTAATTCCCTGCACGTTGGGTCGATCAGGGCGCGGACACTTTTGGAGAATATCAAGAGTAAGAAAGCTAGCTTCAGGACTTAATAATGGAATGCTTTTTGGCATTTTTGCCATAAGCTTTTTCTGTAGGGGCCTGAATTGTCCATGATTGGCTAACATCGCATAAAGAGAGGCTAGTTCTTCCATGGATACTTCAATGCTGCCCAATGCTGCAGTAAGTCCGTAATGAGATTCATCTTTTAAATGTTGAACGCCGCCTTTTTTTAACAACTGATAAAATTTTCCAGCAGCTAGTTTGGAGGCTAAATAGACAGCAGGAATATTACGACTTTGAATGAGCGCGTCTTTTGCTTTGATTGGGCCGCTAAAGTGACGATCAAAGTTTTCTGGATTATAACCTCCAAAACTAGTGGGCGTATCTTTAAGTAAGGAATTGGGATGAATAATTCCTTGATCAAAGGCTAAAGCATAAACGAAAGGTTTTAATGTAGATCTAGGAGAACGTCTCATGGTAGTGCCATTAACTTGTCCATCTATTTCTTCATCGTAATAATTTGCCGAACCCACCGAGGCTAATACCTCCATCGTTTGTTTGTTGATGAGTAAGACTGCGGCATTATTGATCCCAATAGAACTTTTAAGAGCGATATAATGTGCTATCTGCTGTTCGACAAGTTGTTGCAAATCGAGATCTAAAGTAGTAACGATGCTTGAAGCATCTTTCTCTTGCTGCAATATACTTTCAACGAAGTGAGGCGCTAAGAATGGCAGGTCGCTGATGTTTTTAACTTGGAGCGGTAATTGTAAGGAAAGTTTCTTATCACAGTCATTAGGATGAATTTTTATCCATTTATTAAATAAACTTTCCCGTGCTTCGAGTAAGGGCCGCCTATCAGTAGAAGAATCAGGAGTTCTTCGTTTAGGATTTTGTGGAATCACACTTAAAGTCATTGCCTCTGCAAGCACAAGTTTTTCGGGTTCTTTCCCGAAATAGATAAGGCTTGCGGCCCCAGCTCCTTCAATGTTTCTTCCATAAGGGGCTAAATTAAGATATGCCTCTAAAATTTCTCTTTTTGAGTAATGCCATTCGAGTTGAATAGCTCGTGCAATTTGAATCAATTTTCCTTGCCAAGTGCGCGTATGAAGATGGAAACGAATGCGAGCCAGTTGCATCGTAATCGTAGAAGCGCCAAAACGAATTCCTCGACCAGTGCATACATTTAAAAATGCTTTACCTAAAGAAATTGGATTAAATCCATAGTGAAAATAGAAGTATCGATCTTCGTAAAGCAAGGTGCTTTCGATGAGAGAAGGAGAGATTTTTTCCAAGGGAACAAAAACACGATATTTTTCATCATCCGCAAGTTCTAATCGCAGCAAATGATGGTTGCGATCGTAAACGCAGTTCGAAAAAGAGATGCCATTGAGCAAAGGCGGTTTTGGTAAACTTATTAAGAGGAAAATAACGGCGCCAACCCCGAATGTGATAGACCGCAAAACTTTTTTCCATCTTTTCACGGATTATTCCCAATGTAGATACGGCCAGGAAGGCTGCTTGCATGATAGTTTCGTTGATACATTCCTTCGGCATGGATAGGTGGCACGATATATTGGCCTGGGGTTGTAGCTCTTATTTTGTAAATAATTTCTGTAGTTTCTGTCCCAGCATCAATATAGAAAACGGTACGGTCCTCCCGTATCTCGGTATAATGGATGGGTTTTGTAGATGCTAATTCAGAGCGTATGGATTCTGTTACGGCTTCAAAGCCTGATGGTAGCATATCGACGATTGCAACATTGGCAATGGATTTTCCTGTGGTACTTCTCATTTTTATATGAACATACAGCTCCGCGCCTAATGCTACGCGATCTATGGTTCGACTATTTTTGTCGCAATATTCGCGTTGGATCTCAAGACCCTCGTTTAGTGGTTTATCCGGCTGCTTACGGTCAAAACCAGATAAAAGAATTTGGCAGTATAATCCTGAAGAGCTTTGATCGTTTTCTTCTTGAATGCTCATGCGAAGTGTTTGAGCTTCTGTTGAAAATGTTGCTTTTGTATATAATCCAAGAGGTAGATCAATCTGTTTAATGGCGCCACTATCTTGGATTTCGCTTAAGGCAAGTTTTATAGGTTGTAGTTGGTTTAAACGTTTTTGGGCATAGGCTTGCAAAGCGAGAATAGTATAAGCCGCTGAATAAGTGTTAAAGTTACCCTCAAGAATAGGATTAACGATAATCATCATTTCATCTTCAGAAAATTGCTGAAGTTTTTCTGGAAAATCATGGGAAAGGATATAGAGATATTGTGCATTGCGGCTAAGGTCGGTATAAAAATCATCACCACTTGTAGGTGGACCTTTCCCCACTCTAAATTCGCGGAATATTTTTCCTGCCTCGGTTTTATTTTTAAGAAGAGCATACGCACCAGCGCAATAAACTCCTGCTAAATCATTACGCCAGATAGCCTTATAATCTTTTTCAAGATATTCACGCAGATGATTAAGATCGTTGCTGATTACGATATGGTTACGCGCAAGTAGATAGATCGCATAGGCTTGTTGCCTTGCCTCAATGAGATTGTGAGGAGTATCGGATGCTATATTTTCAAGATGTTCAAATCCTCTTTGAAGCATATCTTGTGGGACAGGATAGCCATGTTCCTTAGCTTCGATAAGAAAGTGCATGGTATAAAGTGATGGAAAATCAAAACGAGAATCTTTCTGGAGATGCCAATAACCAAATGCGCCCTGGTCATTTTGGCGCGTACGCAGTCCTTGAATAATTTTACCGATGTATTCTTGTGCTTGAAGCTTGGTAAATCCAAATTCCGGGATATCACTTAAAACAACTGTCGCTAAAGCCCGGCTTACTAATTGTTCGCTACAAAGATGTGGGTATTCTTGCAAATAACCTGCTAACCCCCCGGCTAGGCCCAACGGAATTGGCGAGAGAAAAACTTCAGCCTTACGATATTCAGGATAAAGTTTTCTATCGATGGGCACATCTAAACTATTGTTTTTAAAATAACCGCTCTTTACTGTTGTTTGGTATGGTACTGATGGGCGAATACTCAAGTGAGAAGCAAGCTTTGAACAATAGTTTGTAGCTGTGGCAGTAAAAAATAGGTCTGCATTTCCTAGAACTGCTTTTGCTTTGATAGGAAAATGCAGTGTGGCATCGTGATCTTCAGAAAGCTGCAAAGGACTTTGTGATTGTTTAAGAATTTCTAAGCCTTCGGAAGTTATTAGGTCGAGTACTACAGGTAGATTTTTGCCAGAACCCGTTGCTTGGTTAGCTATTGTCACACTTACATCAAATACATCCCCTGGCGTAACAAAAGTCGGAAGATTTGGAGTGATCACAAAAGGTCCTTTGATAAAACTCTTTTTTTGGGTGGAACCCATCGCATCGCTAGTTATCGCTACTGCCATTACGCGAAGGGTTCCATTAAAATAATCCGGGATTTCGTAAACAACTTTTTGAGGAGTAGAATTGCCTTCGAGGATGCCTGACCAAAAAGCCACTGGTTTTTCAGTTTTTCGTTTAAAAGGGTTAAGATTTTTTGAGAGTAAATCTGATCCGCTATCCCCTCCGCTCGCCGCTACTTCTTTGGCAACGGAATATTCAGGAAGAATTAAATCCATGATTTGGGATGTATTTACTTGCAGCGCTCTTTTTCGAAAGAAATAAGAGAGAGGATCTGGAAGAGTGTAGTTTGCTGCCTGTAAAATGCCTTCATCCACTGCAAACACAACTATCTTAGCCGGACGATCTGTTTTAAACTTGATGGTAAAGGCTTCGCCGGGACGCGCTTTTTCGGCAATATCTAAATCGATTTTAACTGTACGAGCTTCCCGTTTAACCTGGAAGGGAAGTACCGCGTAACTTAGTGGAGAGGCAAATATTTCGCGTGAATCAAGAGCGCGCACAAAAGCGATATTGATATAGCCATTTCCCTCAAGATCCTTAGGGACGGTAATTTTCTGGATACTGCTTGTTGTTTTTGTTTGAAACCACTGATGGGCGTAAACTTTATCTCGTTCAATGGTGATTAATCCCGCGCCGGTATAAGGGGCAACGATATGAATTGGAATTTCTTCGCCTGGGTTGAATTCATGTTTCGGGATTTTAACTTTTAGCTCTGCGTTTTTTTCGAGAGAACGTGTTAAATTGCCATGGCCAGTTATCGAAAAACGAATTACCGAAAGACATGTATTTTGTGTATCGTAAACTCTTATTATAAAATCGCCAGCGGCGCTTGATGGTATTGTATAGGGAAACCCTTTTTCAGTGAGCGTGATGGGTTCAGCGCTTATCTCATTTTCTTTCATCACCGATTGGTAGGCATAATTTCCATCTTTTTTTTGCATGAGAACAGAGAGATAGCGTTGTTCAAAAATTTTAAGCTTTAATTCTCCAACCGAAATAGGGTCGAGCTGTGGATTTACTGCCAATAATTCAACCGTGCGTTTAGTATTTTGCGGAATATAGTGAAGGTCTCCATCGGGTTTAAATCCCACCAGGTAGGGTAGATCAGAAACTAAAGCCGTGCCGCCAGTAGCTACATTACGTCCACTACCTGCTTCAAAACCCTTTGCTAAAAAGGCCAATCGATAGGTAGCATTTTCGAATCGCTCCAGATGTAAATGGAGTATGGCTTCACCTTTTTCATCGGTGCTTGTAGACGGTAAGGTTTCTTCATGCTCTTCAGGTTTTTCGAAATCAAGTAACTGTGGATCAAAAAAGTGATGATCAGGATATCGCGAAAAATGAATATCAGACGGGGTTAAAGTCATTTCTCCTGTCACTTGATGATTGACTGCAGGGGCGCCGTACAAATTTTGTAGTGACACAAATATTTTAAGGTTTTTTGGTGAGATCCAGCCTTCTCGTGAATTTTGGGAAAGGCGCGCGTCTATTTTCATGCGATCCGGTAAAAACTCTTCTACTCGTACAGAGGTGCTTCCTAGAAGTTTTTGGTGGTCATCATTTTTATTAAGCCATGCCTGGATAATGTATATGCCCGTTGGCGAAGTGGTGCTTGTGGGATAGTTCCATTCCAAAAAACCGCTTTCAGGCAATCTAACTTTTTTTGTTGCAACAGTTAGGCCGCGTGGATCCAAAATATTTAATTCAATCGGCAGCCCTCCCAGTACTCCCTTCCAATCCATTTGCTTGATAATAAGACCGATCTTTACTTCTTCTTCGGGTCGGTAAATTCCACGATCAGAAAACAAGAACGCATCTAAGGTGTTGGGTCGTTCGATGAGTGTTCCAGAAATATCAAATCGGGAAAAGTTAAGTTGGCGATCATTTCTCTGAAATGGCAAGAAGGATAAATCCTCTCCTTTTCGCACGATGTAAGCTACGGGTTCTTTTTCACGTTTAAAATCTCTTAAATCAGGTAAAGCGGCATGGCCATCCATGCCCGTTTCCGCGCTTATGATGGGCAAACCGTTTTTACCAAGAATTTCAATGATTGCATCGGAGACAGGTTCTCCGGATTGAATAGACTGTACAAATACATCGTGGGTAGAATTGGCATTATCTTTAACAAGTATCCCTAGATCTGTAATAAGGATAAATCTTTTATCATCAACGAGATTTCTGAATCGTACATCGAAATATTGAGTTTCGTATCTAGAACCATCTACCCCAATGTATTTTTTAGCTTGGGGATCCCAGCCCAAAACATGCAAGAAAAATAGGCCGTGTTGAAGTTTGCTATCTTCCTTTAACTCCCCTGTAGACGCGGGTTGAGAACTTACATATTGGGTAAAATCGAAACTTAAATAATCAGCCTTGGAAGGATTGGGTTCGTGGATGGTTTCGTGCCTGATAAAAGTTTCCGAAATATTTTCTTCGCTAAAATAATAATTTTTGAAGACAGGGCTGCGAAAATCGCCATAAGACTGACTTACAAGATGGCTTATTTGATGGGGTAATACTCGGTTAACACGAAACTCTAACCCAGGGACGCCTCTGCATAAGGTAGAAATTTTTCGATCTCCATTAAGAGCCAATAGGGCGCCATCGTGCATGATTTGGATTTCTCGAGGAAACCGAGGCGCTTCGAGTACCGTATCGTAGTCATCCTTTAAAATAAATCCGCCGAGGGCCTTAGCGCCCTGCTTAATTTTAATATAGAGATTTCTATTTTCTGGGGCATCGAACTTAAATCCATGGAGTTGAGTATATTCTGTCTCGCTAGGAACGGGCTGAAGTTTAATAGGAGTGGATAATCCAAGAACGCTTTCATCAACTTCTCTTGGGCTTTTCCAATGGTAATCTGTGATTAAATGAGTAGTTGAATTTGAAGGTCTATCTTTTGGCAAAAGGTAAGCGCTTAAATTCTTCTGTAATTCTTCTGGTTTAACACCGACCGTGGTCGTAATAAAAAGTGTTTGTTCTGGTTCATTATCTTTACCTCGTACAATCTGTGCTTCCGTAGATTTGATTTTGAAGAAACTATAAATATTTGGAACTAAAACTTCACTTTCCAGGCTTGTCGCTGTAACGCTTGAGCTATTGGCGGCCTTTACTCCTTTTTCGATGATGAGTTTAACAAATTGCTGTTCGTGTGGAAGGCGCAGTGGAAGTGAACGAATATATGCCAATCGGTGATGCAACCCATAGGTAACGCTAAGAAGAGGGGTTTTAGTGTTTTCTTGTAGAAATATTTTTTCTTCGCTTTGTTGTTTTAAATTAATTCGCTTTCCAAACTCTTTTTCATCAACGGGATGAGTAAATTGTATGGTAGCTGTCAGTTGCTTGATATCTGGATCCTTGGGATTGGTATAAAACTCAAACGAATCTATTGAGGCCGCAAAGGAAGGCGCCGAAAAAGTTAAAAGATAGCGCTCAAGCTTGATGTGATCAGCGATAACCGATTTTTCAAGGGTTACTTCGTATTTTTGTCCAGCCGGCCAATCTTTGAAGGGCTTGAAAGTAAGTTTTCGGTCAGTAACCCAAGACCATGTTCCAGGGATCGCTGGAACAAGAGCGATTCCTTGTGTAACTTTTTTGCCAATTTTTTCGAGTTTAGCCACCGATTTGCCAAAGCAGATTGTAAGCGGTTTTGG
>CAZNSF010000299.1:0-3347 GCA_964575565.1 uncultured Verrucomicrobiota bacterium
AATATGGATAGCTTTTATTTTTGAACGGCGTTTTTCGAGAAGGCCGTTGATTTGCATGAGGCAACTCGAATCACCGCTTGTTACATAATCAGCGCCACATTCCTCGAGAGATATTACCTTAACTTCATCCATGGCAGTAGAAATAGGCGGAAATTTAATGGAAAAGGTGCCTCCAAAACCGCAGCAAGTTTCGCATTCTTTCATTTCTACAAGTTCCAGGCCACGAACAGCGCGGAGCAGTTGGCGCGGCTCATCTTTTAAACGAAGCTCGCGGAGACCGTGGCAAGCATCGTGCCAAGCAACTTTGCCTTCGAAATAGGCCCCTAAATCAGTAACCCCAAGTTTTTTTGTAAGAAATTCTGTAAACTCAAAGGTTTTGGCAGCTATTTTTGCGGCTGCCTTAAAATCAGTTGTGTGGTGGAAAATTTCGGAATAAAACTTTCGAACCATGGTTGTGCATGATCCAGAAGGACAAACAATTGCTTCAGTATCTTCAAAGATATCGAGAAATCTCGAAGCTACTTCGCGGGCTTCTCCCCAATAACCGGAGTTGAACGCGGGTTGGCCGCAACATGTTTGCGCAGAAGGGAATTCCACGTGATGACCAAGCTGCTCAAGGATACGAACCGTGCTAATGGCCACCTTGGGAAATAATTGATCTACAAAACAGGGAACAAATAGGGAGATATTCAAGCCGTAAGGAAAGTAACGAGATTAATGTTTCTTTTCAAAACAAAAAAGATCATTTACCTTTGCTAAAATAATTCCCCTCCTTTCCAAGGAGGGGTTGGGGGCTTTCTATTACCCACAACTCCCACGGCCGCAAAGGGACTTAGGCCATCTACCAATGGTAGTCCGTCGCGTCCCTGCGACGGAAAAATATTATTAAAAAAGATGTGGGTAATAGAAAGGTTGGGGGAGGTAAGCCGCTTTGAAAGGAAAACCTCCTCTTTCTCCTCCTTGCTAAGGAGGAGAATGTTTCTGCTTAACTTTGGCAGGAAGCTTTTTTAGATATAGCGGGCTATTCACTAAAGAGGGTAATTAGTATTTAAGAGAAGTCCTTGACTGATTAGAGGATTTGTTTTAGTCCGGTTTGTTTATGAAATCTGTTTTAAGCTGTTTTGCAGCGATTGTCTTAATTTTTGCTGCAGGTTGTAGTAAAAGCGCCAAAGATTCAGCTTCATCCAGTGCGCGTCCAGTTTCGAACGAAATTTTAATTGGCGAATATGGTTCCCTAACGGGTGGTACCGCAACCTTTGGGCAGAGTACGCACAAGGGAATTCAAATTGCTCTTAACGAAATAAACGCAACAGGCCTTTTAGGTAAAAAGGTAAGGCTTATTACCGAAGATGACCAAGGTAAACCAGAACAAGCCGTCAATGCCGTTCTTAAACTTGTCCAGCGTGATCATGTAGTAGCTATCCTAGGCGAAGTGGCTAGTTCCTGCAGTATAGCAGCGGGGCCTATTTGCCAACAGAACAAGATTCCGATGCTTTCGCCTTCTTCAACAAATCCTGATGTAACTAAGAAGGGCGATTTTATTTTCCGCGCTTGTTTTATTGATACCTTTGTAGGCGATGTGATGGCGAAGTTTGCAATCAATACTCTCAAAGTTAAAACAGCAGCTATCTTTACCGATAAAAAACAGGATTATAGTGTAGGGCTGGCACAGTTTTTTAAAGAGACCTTTACTCGTATGGGCGGCCAAATTGTCATTGAGGAAAGTTATCAAAGTAATGATAAGGAATTTAAACCACAGTTGGCCAATATTCGGAGTGCTAAGCCAGATATAATTTTTATCCCGGGTTATTATACGGAGAGCGCTTTAATTGCTAAACAAGTTCGCGAGCTTGGAATGACACAGCCTTTATTGGGAGGAGATGGATGGGATTCGGAAGTCACCTTAAAAATTGGCGGCGCTGCTGTAGAAGGATCTTATTTTTGCACCCATTATTCGCCAGAGGATCCAAGACCCGAAGTGCAGCGGTTTGTTAAAAAATATCGTGAGGCTTATAATGAAACCCCGGATTCATTCGGTGTGATGGGATATGATGCAGCGAAACTTCTTTTCGATGCCATTGCCCGCGCTGGTTCTGCAGACTCTCGAGCTATTCGTAATGCATTAGCTGCTACACGCGATTTTCAAGGTGTTTCCGGCAAAATTACAATCGATGAAAACCGTAATGCGCGTAAAGACGCCGTTGTCTTAAAAATCAGTGGCGGCAAATTTAATTTCGCAGAGTTAGTTGCGCCTTAGCATTTTTCCATAGATTCTTCTTATCGCTTTATCCACTTGAATTTGTCAGGGTTTAGATTAGTTTAGGTAGTGTAAAGTATGATGAACGAAATTAAATTCAAGGTAGAGCGTGATGAAGAAATTGGATGGTTTGTGGCATCGTGGGACGATCCTAAGGGTGGAGGAATTACTACACAAGGTAAGGATTTAAAAGAATTACAAGAAAGAGTGTTAGAAGCTGTTTCATGCCATTTTGATGGAAGAAAACATCCTCGCTCGGTGCGGTTGCATTTTGTTGCCGATCCAGTTTTGATTGCCGCGTGAAATTGCCGCGCGATATTTCTGGCATAGATGCTGTTAAGGCCCTTAAGAGATTAGGTTTTATCATTGAACGTCAGAAAGGGTCTCATATTCGTATGAGTAAAGATTCCTTGCGAGTGACTTCCCCAATCATAGTCCTATCCTTCCAAAAACTCTGCAGAGCATTTTAAGGCAAGCTAATGTAAGCCTTGAGGAATTCGTCGGCGAACTTTGATCCTATTTCTTATGATTCAAGGCAGAAATTAATTTTTCGTGGAGGCCATCAAAACTGCCATTCGAAAAGATTACTGCAATATCACCAATCTTTAATTTTGTTACTGCAAGAGAAGTAATTTCATTGGCTGTTGGCAAGTAATAGGCTTCTTTGCCTGCGGCTTGAATATCCGAAATCAATTTTTCAGGATTTAGACGGTTATTTGGCGGCAATTGATCGAGTTGCGCCGCTTGCCCCACAACAACGCCATCAGCTTTTGCAAGAGCTTTTGGGAGTTCATTTTGGAAGACTGCTCGTCGGGTGGTATTCGAGCGAGGCTCGAAAAACGCCCAAAGCTTTGCTTTTGGATATTTATTCCGAAGAGCAGTAATGGTTTCCGAAATAGCTGTGGGATGATGCCCAAAATCATCTATGATCGTAATGCCGTCAACAACTGCCCGCACTTCTAAACGGCGCTTAACTCCTTGAAATTTTGTAAGTGCGTCTTGAATAACCGAATCAGAGATACCCAGGTGGCGAGCTACGGTAATGGCCATTGCTGCATTACGCACATTGAAAAGGCCGACGAGTGGAATT
>CAZNSF010000300.1:0-2621 GCA_964575565.1 uncultured Verrucomicrobiota bacterium
CAACGGACTTGTAATTTTCATTGGCTTTCCCGTTTTTTTGCTTACATACAATAAAATCGGCATCCCTACTTGGCTAAATTTAGCAGCATATGTAGGAGGTTTAGCAGGAGCGAGTCTTTTCAGTGGATATATTGCAGGACGAGTTTCCAAAAAAGCAGAATCGCTGTATGGGTTTATCTCCGCCACTATTTTCAGTATACCCGGGTTGTTTATCGGGTTATATCGCGAGCATTCACCATTTTTACCTTTATTCTTTCTTTTGGTTTTCATTGTCACAATGGCCACTTGGGGAGGATATATAGCGAATAAGAGAAATAAAAAAGATTTATCTAAAAATTCGTCTGCTACATGAAAACTATCCGCTCTCTTTAGATATTTAAATCACCGTTCTTAAATGATATTGCGACAAAGTGGCGCCTGTTTTCGACATATATGACTACTATGAGTAATTTTGTCTTAGTTTAAGCCCAAGACCATTTTTATATTATCTCTGTAAGTACTTGAAAACACGTATGTTACATATTTAAAACGTCTTTGGCATAGCAATTGCTAGTATATAGATGTTCTTATCATTTATCACCTTTTTAACCATTAACATTTATGCCTAATTATGCCTAAAGTACTTGGAATTGATCTTGGAACAACAAACTCTTGCGTGGCCATCATGGAAGGTGGCGAGCCTGTTGTATTAGAAAATGTGGAAGGCGAGCGTACCACTCCTTCCGTCGTAGCCTTTACTAAAAGCGGTGATCGTCTTGTCGGAAAGCTTGCCAAAAATCAAGCGGTTACCAATCCGCGCAATACCGTTTATTCCATTAAACGTTTCATGGGTCGTAAATTCGATGAAGTCACCGAAGAAGCCAAACGCGTGCCTTACAAAGTTATAAAGGCCGATAATGGCGATGCTAATGTGGAAGTTGAGGAAGGCGGAAAAACCAAGCGTTACTCACCGCCCGAAGTTTCCGCGATGATCCTTTCTAAACTCAAAGCTGATGCAGAAGCTAAACTCGGCGAGAAAATCACTCAAGCCGTCATCACTGTGCCCGCCTACTTTAATGATAGTCAACGCCAAGCAACCAAAGACGCTGGCAAAATCGCTGGTCTCGAAGTTCTTCGTATCATCAACGAACCCACGGCAGCTTCTTTAGCTTATGGTCTCGATAAAAAGAAAGATGAAAAAATCGCTGTCTACGATCTCGGTGGAGGTACCTTCGATATCTCGGTATTAGAAATTGGCGATGGCGTTTTCGAAGTAAAAGCTACCAATGGCGATACTCACCTCGGCGGTGATGATTGGGATCATCGAGTAGTCGATTGGTTAATAGCCGATTTCAAAAAAGATACTGGCATGGATTTGACTAAACAACCAGACGCCATGCAGCGATTAAAAGAAGAAGCTGAAAAAGCTAAGAAAGCCCTTTCTTCATCCCAACAGTACGATATTAACCTGCCCTTTATTACCGCGGACGCCAGTGGGCCAAAGCACATTAATAAAACTCTTACGCGCGCTAAGCTTGAACAACTTTGTGATGATCTCTTCGATCGTACCATTAAACCGGTAAAAGCATGTTTGAACGATGCTAAGTTGGATGCCTCTAAAATCGATGAACTCGTTCTTGTGGGAGGAATGACTCGTATGCCGAAGGTAATCGAAATTGCCCATAACCTGATTAATAAAGAACCGCATAAAGGGGTAAATCCTGATGAAGTAGTGGCGGTCGGCGCTGCAATCCAAGGCGGCGTGCTGAAAGGCGAAGTGCGCGATGTGCTTCTCCTTGATGTAACACCTCTAACCCTTTCCATCGAAACAATGGGTGGCATTGCTACGCCCATGATTCCGCGTAATACCACGATCCCCACCAAGAAAAGCGAAATTTTCAGTACCGCTGCCGATAGTCAGCCGGCTGTTGATATTGTGGTACTCCAAGGCGAGCGAAAGATGAGCCGCGATAATAAACGCCTCGGTATTTTTAAACTCGATGGCATTCCCATGGCTCCTCGAGGTGTTCCACAAATTGAAGTGGCTTTCGATATCGATGCCAATGGCATTCTGCATGTAACCGCTAAAGATCTTGGCACCAATAAAGAGCAAAAAATTACGATCACGGCTTCCAGTGGACTCTCGAAAGAAGAAATCGAAAAAATGGCGAAAGATGCCGAGCTCCATGCTGAAGAAGATAAAAAAGCCCAGGAACAAGTCGAGCTGCGAAATCAGTGCGAGAACGGTGTTTACCAAGCTAAAAAGACTTTGAAAGATGCCGGAGATAAAGTCTCTGGCGATGAAAAGAAAAATGTGGAATCTGCAATCACCGATCTAGAAAAAGCTCTTAAAGACGATGACTTAGACGCCATGCGCAAAGGCCAAGAAGCTCTTACCGAATCTCTCCATGCTATTGCTGCAAAACTCTATGAAAACGTAAAAGCTAGCCGGGGCAAAAATAGTTCGGATGCATCTACCACAGGCGGACCCCGAGATGCTGAACAAAAAGGTGATCATTCCGGAAATGGCGAGAAGGTGGTTGATGCCGACTTCGAAGTCGTTGATGAAGATAAGAAGAAAAAGTAAAGGATAACATTTAAACCCAATTTTAAAAAAGAAGGACACAGGAAAACATAACCCA
>CAZNSF010000301.1:0-5265 GCA_964575565.1 uncultured Verrucomicrobiota bacterium
CATTTTCAGGGAAAAAACCTTTAAATTCTGCGTAGAGTTGAGCGGCTAAGGTTTTGTTGTGGGTAATCACTAATGTGGGTCTCTGGAGCTTTTCGATCACGTTAGCCATCGTAAAAGTTTTACCGGATCCTGTTACGCCAAGGAGGGTTTGGCAAAAGGTGCCTTTTTGGATAGATCCAAGAAGTTCTTTAATTGCCCGCGGCTGATCGCCGCAAGGTTTATAAGAGGATATGAGTTTAAAATTGGGCATAATCAATACCTCGTGCTAAGATGCCAAGATCACTAAGAAAAAGAAGTTTGTAAATACTCTATGCCTTAAGAATGTCTTTGCGCCTTTGCGCCTTTGCGAGCAGATCTTCCCCTTAATAAAATCTTTTCCACCTTCGCTACATCCTTTGGTACATCGACCCCAATGGCGGGATAATTGGTTTCCAATACTCGAATACGAATTCCTCGTTCCAGGGCGCGTAGTTGCTCCAATCTTTCCATTTTTTCTAAAGCGGATTGCGGCCAGCGAACATATTTAAGTAGAAAGTTTTTCCGGTAAGCGTAGATGCCAATGTGACGAAGATAGCTACAAGCTGTGAACTGTGAGCTGCGAGCTTTTGAAATCCGAAATTTTGAAGTGTTTGGAATTGGAGAACGTGAAAAATAAAGAGCATTCCCATTTCGATCGATCACTACCTTTACCACATTGGGGTCGAAGTAATCTTTTTTATCAGTAATCGCATGGCATAAGGTCGCCATGGATAGAGACGGATTTTCTGCCATGAGATCCCCAAGTTTACGGATTACACTAGGATCGAGCAAAGGCTCATCGCCTTGAACATTGATCACGATATCACATGGGAATCTCCGAGCAACTTCAGCTACTCGATCCGTGCCGCTTGGATGATCCTTGCGAGTAATCATCACTTTCCCTCCGAAACCTAAGACATGTTTTTTGATTCGGTGATCATCCGTAGCAACAATCACTTTAGCTTGAGCATCAACTTTAGAGCAAAGTCGATAAACTCTTTCAATTAAGGATATTCCTGCGATCCGCACAAGAGGTTTGCCCGGGAATCTGGTTGAGGCATAACGAGCAGGGATAACAATAAGAATACGAGAACGCACGTAGAGAAACTAGTTTAGGTAGCCCCTCGTGTCTCTACGAGGGGAATCTATTTTAAAACCCGTTGTAGGGACACAACGGGCTACCACTACAGCTATAAAGCTAGAAGTCATTTCGCTAAACCAATGGATCTAAAGATTTCGGAGGCTTGTGTCTTAGCGCCTTCTGCAAATCCAGAGAGACCATATTGGAAGAGAACTAAAAAAATAAAATAGAGGCATAAGAAGATGATGAGCCATAAGGCAAAGCGCAAAGGTTTCATATATCTTTTAATGGGAACACGAGAAGGTAGATCTGTCAATCTTCGGGATTAACTTTTAGATTGCTTTGTTGGTTCGAGAGTTTTTCATTAGCAGCCATGCCTCGCCAAGCCGTTCTTCTTGTTAACTTAGGTTCACCAGATTCTCCGGATATACCGGACGTACGACGATATCTGCGAGAATTCCTTTCCGACCGGCGCGTGATGGATACTCCTTGGCCTATTCGTCAACTTGTTCTGAACGTGGCTATTTTACCAACCCGTCCTCGAAACACAGCTGCTGCCTATCGCAAAATTTGGCTGCCAGAAGGCTCACCACTTGTTGTAACCAGCAGACGAGTTCAATCTTTGCTTCAAAAGAAAGTAGATTTACCTGTGGAATTGGCCATGCGTTATGGAAATCCCTCTACAGAGAATGTTGTCGGACACTTGCTCGATAAAAAAATAGAAGAGATTTTGTTGATCCCTCTTTATCCGCATTATGCAATGTCGAGTTACGAAACGGCTGTAGAAAAAGTAAAAGAAGTATTAGCTCGAAGAAAATCCACGGTTCGTCTTAAGATTTTACCGCCTTTTTATGATGACCCAGATTATTTACGCGCTCTTGTGGCAAGCGCAAAAGATTACCTCCAAAAAGTCAATGACCATCTTCTCTTAAGTTTTCATGGCTTACCAGAGCGACATCTGAAGTTAGCCGATCCATCCAAAGAACACTGTTTAGTTAAAGAGAACTGTTGTACAACTCCTCATCCAGTTCACAAGGTTTGTTACCGCGCGCAAGTGTTTAAAACAGTTAAAGAATTTGTGGCGCTTGCAAGCATTTCGCCCAATAAATACTCGGTTGCCTTTCAATCAAGACTAGGCAGAGACCCTTGGCTGCAACCTTATACGGACCACGAAATCCATTCTTTTCCTTCGCGTGGGATTAAAAGATTATTGGTAATAGCGCCTGCTTTTGTTTCTGATTGTTTAGAAACGATTGAGGAACTTGGGATGCGAGAGAAAGAAACCTTCTTAGAAGCCGGTGGAAAGGAGTATGCCCTCATTCCTTGTCTGAACGATCATCCTTTGTGGATAGAAACACTCGAAAAATATGTTTACCGTCTATCAAATTTAGGGAGCTGATATTTGTAAGTATAAATTAATTCACGATGGTTTTACTTGCCTTCCACCATTTCTCCCATGCGAACATATTTCACGAAGCTATCGATATCGATATTTGTTCCACATACGATGATACCTACCCGTTTGCCTTGTAATCTTTTTCGCAAGGGACCGCATAAAGCGGCTGTGGCGCTTGCGCCGGCTGGTTCTACAGCCAACTTCATTTCGTGAAACAAGAGTGCCATCGCTTGGCACATAGCTTGGTCATTAATCATCACGAGTTCATCCACATAACGTTTGCATAGAGCAAAGCTATAAGGAGCGGCTTGGGGAGCGCCTAGGCTATCAGCAATGGTACGAACTTTATCGATGGCCTCCGGCTTACCAGAAGCAAAACTCCGGTGCATAGTATCTGCGCCTTCTGGTTCTACGCCAAATACTTGGCATTGAGGGTTAAGCTTCTTAATAGCAGCTCCGATACCTGCACACAATCCACCTCCGCCAATGGGTATAATCACAGCATCAAGATCGGATACCTGTTGGTAGAGCTCCATTCCTAAAGTAGCATTTCCTAAGGCAGTAAGAGGACCTTCAAAAGGGTGAACCAAAGTTCTGCCTTCTTTCGTTTCAATTTCGCGAACTCTATCAAAGGCAGCACGGATATCATCCACAAAAACAATTTCGCCGCCGTATGCTTGGCAACGTTTCACCCGCGCTGGATTTGCTGTTTTTGGCATTACCACTTTAGCAGTCGCTTTTAAAGCTCGTGCGGCATAAGCAACTGCAATGGCATGGTTACCTGCACTCACTGCTGTTACACCACGTGTTAAAGCTTCCTTGGAAAGGCTCAACATTACTGTAAGAGCGCCGCGTGGCTTGAAGCTTCCGGTATATTGAAACAACTCTAGCTTAAGAAACACTTCCGTATTTTTACCAAAAAACTTTTCACTAACGCTTCCGCGCCAGTGCCATACAGGTGTTTCTAAAATTAGATTACCCAGTCGTGCGCGGGCTTCTCTAATCTCCGATAAAGTGGGAGGTTTGGCTGATGGATTCGGTTGCGACATTTAAAATCCATACATTCCGTGAAAAAGCTTTTCATGACAAGGCTTGATTTTAAAGATTATCGCTTGACTCTTTTTCGACGACAATTTACTTTGGGTGGCAGTATGACCTTAAGCATTCAACAAGTTATTTCGGCAGCTATCCTTATTATGATAGACAATAGCGCCGCGGAGACTTGTCGCGCTTAAGAGAATTTTTAAACTCTTTAGACAAGAACCCACGGCTGAAAAACAGCTTGTGGGTTTTTTAATTTTTGAAAAATGACACATAAATCTTGTACTCTCTTCGAAAAAATCTGGGATGCTCATGTAGTGGCGCAAGAAGCCGATAGCCCGGCTATCCTCTACATCGATTTGCATCTGGTACACGAAGTAACTTCTCCACAGGCCTTCCAAGAATTGCGTACACGGAATCTACGTGTTCGTCGTCCCGAAAAAACGGTGGCTACGGCAGATCACTCGGTACCAACCATTAACCGCAACCAACCCATTGCAGATCCTTTAGCTGCCAAACAAGTGGAGCTTCTTTACCAAAATGCGCGTGATTTCGGATTCCAAGTCTATGATCTTAAAAGTCCAGAACAAGGCATTGTTCATATTATTGGGCCCGAACTTGGGTTTACCCAGCCCGGCATGACCATTGTCTGCGGGGATAGCCATACCTCCACCCACGGTGCTTTTGGCACATTAGCTTTTGGTATTGGTACCAGCGAAGTGGGGCATGTTTTAGCAAGCCAATGTCTTCTTCAACGTAAACCAAAAACTTTGGAAATTTGTGTGGATGGCAAATTATCAAAAGGCGTAACCGCCAAAGATATTATTTTAGCAATCATTGCTAAGATTGGTGTCGATGGTGGAACAGGTTATGTCATCGAATACACTGGTTCAGCTATTCGCGCGCTATCCATGGAAGGGCGTATGACCATTTGCAATATGAGTATCGAAGCTGGCGCCCGCGCCGGAATGATCGCCCCTGATGAGATTACTTTCGAGTATCTTGCAAATCGCAAATTTACGCCCAAAGGTAAGGAATGGGATGATGCTCTGGCACGGTGGCGAGTTCTTCCTACAGATAACGGAGCAAAATATGATAAAACAATAAGGTTAGATGCAAACATCTTAGAGCCAATGATCACTTATGGAACAAATCCCGGGATGGGTGTACCAATTACTGCACGAATTCCTGATCCTTCGAATCTTTCTGATTCCAGCCAAAAGGCGGCGCTTACCAAAGCGCTTACGTATATGGGGCTTAAACCCGGCACGCCCCTTCTTGGTCAACCAATTGATATTGTGTTTATTGGTAGTTGTACGAATGCGCGAATTAGCGATTTGCGATTAGCTGCCCAAGTATTACGAGGTAAACGCGTAGCGCCAAAAGTAAAGGCACTGGTGGTACCCGGTTCACAACAAGTGAAACGCCAAGCGGAAGCTGAAGGATTGGATAAAATCTTTCGCGATGCAGGCTGTGAATGGCGCGAAGCAGGCTGTTCCATGTGTATCGCAATGAACGGCGACGAAGCCAGCGCCGGCCAATACTGCGTAAGTACTTCGAATCGTAACTTTGAAGGTCGACAAGGCAAAGGTGCCCGCACTTTCCTAGTTTCACCTCTCACTGCCGCGGCTTCAGCTATTGAAGGAAAAATTGCTGATTGCCGTCAGCTAGTTTCTTAAACCGTGAATTATTTCTCGCTAAGAGTAATCTGACATCTACACCTGTAACC
>CAZNSF010000302.1:0-3330 GCA_964575565.1 uncultured Verrucomicrobiota bacterium
GAATTACTTCGATTCTCATCCATGCACCGGATGCTTATTCAACAACCGAAGAACTGATTGAACTATGTAAGGTCGCTGCTAAATACCGTGGAAAATATATTTCTCATATGCGTAGCGAAGGCGATCGACTTTTGGAAAGCCTTCAAGAACTGATCCAAATTAGTCGGGAAGCCAAAATACCCGCTGAAGTCTATCACTTCAAAGCATCTGGCAAATCAAATTGGTCAAAAATGGATCAAGCAATTGCTGCAATTGAGGCAGCCCGTAAAGATGGTCTCAAAATCACTGCCAATATGTACCCTTACATTGCCGGTGCCACAGGGCTTGATTCATCAACACCTCCCTGGGCATATGAAGGTGGCCCAGAAGCTTTTTATAAAAGATTACAGGATCCAGCTACACGCAAAAAAATCGCTGACGAAATACGCGCTCCCACAAGTACCTGGGAAAATCTCTATCGCGCCGTAGGAACTCCCGATAAGATGCTTCTTATTGGCTTTAAAACTGATAAACTTAAGCCACTCACTGGCAAAACTCTTGCAGAAGTATCCAAAATGCGCCAACAGGATCCTGTAGATACTTTCTTGGATCTTATGCTTGAAGATCACTCCCGTGTAATTACCGTCTACTTTTCAATGTCGGAAGAAAACGTAAAGAAAGTATTAAAACAACCGTGGGTTTCGTTATGCACCGACGCTCCTTCGATGGCTCTTGAAGGAGATTTTCTAAAATCCTCTACTCATCCTCGTGCTTTTGGTTGCTTTCCCCGTCTCCTTGGAAAATATGTGCGTGAGGAAAAAGTAGTCTCTCTCCAAGAAGCTATACGAAGATTATCTGGTCTCCCCGCAACCAATCTCGAGCTTGACCATCGCGGCTTTCTTAAAGAAGGCATGTTTGCCGATATTGTTGTTTTTAATCCTGCAACGATTACTGACAATGCAACCTATGAAAAGCCTCATCAATATTCCACGGGTATAAAGGATGTGTTTGTAAACGGTATCCAAGTGCTTAAGGATGGAGAACATACTGGCGCAAAACCTGGAAAAGCACTTTGGGGGCCAGGTAAAATAAAATAATTCCTAGCCTCTACTATTATAGTTCATATGAAATTTACCTACTATGGACACTCCTGTTTTGCTGTGGAAACGAACAAAACCACGCTTCTATTTGATCCCTTTATTCGTCCCAACGAATTAGCAAAATCAATTGCCGTAGAATCTATTAAGGCCAATTACATTCTTCTTTCGCATGGTCACGAAGATCACCTTGCAGATGCTGCAGAAATCGCGGGCCGAACAGGCGCTACCATCGTTTCTAATTATGAAGTAGTGGTTTGGTTTGGCAAAAAAGGAATTTCCAAAGCTCATCCCATGAATCATGGAGGAAGTTGGAAATTTGATTTTGGCCAAGTAAAATATACAGGCGCTATCCACAGCAGCTGTTTGCCGGATGGAACTTATGGAGGTAACCCAGGTGGTTTTGTAATCAAAACACCAGAGAAAACTTTTTATTACTCTGGTGATACGGCGCTGACTATGGATATGAAACTAATTGGCGAAAGCACAAAACTTGATTTTGCAGTTCTGCCTATTGGCGATAATTTTACCATGGGGATTGAAGATGCCGTACTCGCTGCAGATTTTATAAAGTGCGATAAAATTATCGGCGTCCACTATGATACTTTTGGATACATTAAACTCGATCACCAAGTAGCACTCCAAAAATTCCGCGCCGCAGGCAAAGAACTGCTCCTCCTAAAGATCGGCCAGAGTATTACGCTGTAACTTCCCTGTGTGAGCTGAATGATCAGCAAGCAGATCAAAACGGCCCTTTAAAGTTCTTTTCGTAGCTAAAAAAATCTTCTCCCTTTAAATCCATTTCATCTAATCCGAGCATTTTTTCTACGGCCCGAATAATTGTAATCGCAGAAGGGTAAAAAAGGGTTTCTAAAGGTCGCGTGGAGGGGCATGGCGCATGGCTAAATCCAATTCGTTCCACAGGTTTTGAGAGGATCCCAAAACAACGATGGCTAACGATGGCCGCAATCTCCGCGCTAAATCCTGCGTAAACCCAATCATAATCGACTACGATACAATGACGAGTTTTATTCACCGATTGAATAATCGTAGCTTCATCAAGAGGCGCTACAGATCGAATATCTACAAGCTCTAATTCGATTCCTCGTCGCACAAGAATCTCTGCAGCTTTCAATGCTTCGATATTCATCCAGGAAAGTCCTGCAATCGTAACATTTTTCCCTTCACCAAAAACATGCGCTTTCCCAAACGCAACTATTTGTTTTTCATCTACAACGCCAGAAACATCATAAAGCCACCGATGCTCAAAAAACAGAACAGGATTATCATCACGAATGGCCGAACGCATCAAACTATATGCATCTTGAGGTCGGCTAGGAAGAACCACCTTTAAGCCGGGTAAATGCGCAAAAATACCGTGGAGCGATTTACTGTGTTGCGCAGCTTGCCCCCAACCACGGCCAATAATAGCTCGGATCACCAGCGGTACTTTAATTTTACCGCCGCTCATATAACGCAGCGGAGAAAGCATATTCCCAATTTGGTTCATGCTAAGAAGTAGAAAGTCTGCGCGAATATGCACCAAAACCGGCCGCAAACCGGAAATCGCTGCTCCTATGGCAATTCCGGTAAGAGCATCTTCACAAAGAGGAGTCCCAAAACAACGTTGGGATCCAAATTGCTCAACTAAGCCGCGAGTGCTGCCATAGATTGCTTTATGATCCGCCACATCGAGGCCAAAAACAAAAATGGAAGGATCGGCTTCCATTTCTTTAGCCATACCTAAACGGAGAGCTTCGCAAAAAGTCATTTTCGTACTCATGCCAAAATATCTGTGGAAAGTTCTTGTGATGAAGGGAATGGAGCTATTCGCGCTCTAAGAACACTTTCAGCAATCTGATTTTTAATTTCTTTTTGGATGGCCTCGCATTCCAAAGATGAACATCCCACCGATAAGAGAAATGATTGAAAAATATCTACTGGATCTATCTGAAGCTTGTCTTCAGTTGTAAGCGGCGCCCGATATCCCACTGCAAAATCTTCGCTGGGACCTACATGCTCTAAAAAACGGAAATAGGTAAAATGTAAAAATACCGGTTGAAGCAATTGATCCATTCTAGCCAACCCTTCATGTGTAAGTTCAAGCACCGTAGAAAGAGAGTTTCCATTTCCGGAGAGCGCATGGCAACGAAATCCATTTACTGCGCCTAGAACCGAACGAAATCCTCTACGAGCACTGGCAAGAGCATGAATGGCTAGGTTATTATCCTCGCAAATAAAAAGAATCTTTAAT
>CAZNSF010000303.1:0-4589 GCA_964575565.1 uncultured Verrucomicrobiota bacterium
GGTTTTGCGGAATTTATAGGCCAGGAATAAGTAATTCGAACGGTCTTTAGGAGAGGCTTTTTAAGAAGAGGATTGATATTATATGTTTGGAATGGAAGCCCAGCAATATCATTTGTTCCAAAAACATTCGTTCCTAGGCTATAGTATACAACTTTAGTGGCCCTAAAGCTGTTATTAGGGCTGATATAGTTCGTAGTTGTAGCATTTGTAAGCGCGTTAAGGTCATTTGGGGTAAAAAGACTTGCATAATCACTTGCCATGGTTTCCTGCATAGCAAACGCAAGTTCGTTATTCTCGATGGCTTGGCGTTGAAAACCTACCAAGATCGACATCCCTCCAATAATCGAAATAAGACCAATAGCGATCACTGCTAAAGCTAAAGCGATCTCCATTATACTGAATGCAGCGATAGATGGTGATTTAGCATTTCTGTTTTGGTGGATTGCCGTTATAAAAGGGCCGCTACGGCAAATCCCTTCCTTAGATGGAATTGTAGAAACTGTTTCTTTCGTTAAAGCGGAGGAATGATGGTAATAATTCATAGAAGGGTTCATTATTTTGGAATGCAACGGCCGGTAACGCTACGCACTTCGGAAGTGCTTACGACACTACTGGAACGATAGGTTACAGCGCCTGCCTCGCTTACATTGCCTTCTGTAAGAATGATATTGTACGTGGTGGGGGAAGGCGCATCCTTCCAATAGATAGCGCCGGTGGGCGCGTAACGAATACCTTTACCGCTAAAAAGATCCACGCCGTTGGTTGAAAAAGTAACATCCTTCCAACCCGTAAAATCGTTAGTAAACACAATTCCTTGAGGTAGAGTTTCCACTTTACCAAAAATATATTCCGGACTTGCCATATCAGTAAGTTCCTCCGAATAAATGAGGTAAGAATGGTAAAGCATATTCGAACGCACATTTTTATTATCTGCAAGAATACCGGTAGGCACAAAAAATACTGATTTTTGATGTGTAGCTATAGCGTGCTGACGCGCTAAAAAAGCGCCTGCCTGGGTTTGGCGCTCTGCGGTCCTCATATTCGAACCTTTATTGATGTTGTTATAAGCCGGCACTGCAATGCCAAAGAGTAAAGCGACGATACTGATTACAACAAGGAGTTCTAAAATAGTAAAGGCGCCGATAGATTTCGGATTTCGGATTCCTGCCCCGCCACTGCGGCGATCGGATTTTGAATTTAAAAAAAAGGTATGCATGTTATTTCCAACTCGTAAGGTTATCTGTATTTATACTTTGAGTTGGGTTTACTGGATCTGTTTCGAGGCCTGCAGAGGCGGCCGTAGTTGAATTATCCACTTTCCCATCTGGTCCAGCAGACCATATGGCAAAACCACCAGAAATAGTGTGGTTACCCGAAGAGGCGCTGTAGGTTTCTGTAAGATTATCAGCATTATCATCGAATCGCACCATGTAACTATTGTTCCAAGGATCAACATAATTGGTTGCTGTGCCTGTAATCAAATACGAGTAAACATTATTTACGAGAGAGGTATTTACAGCTTTTAAATCGGTGGCCTTAAAATTTGAAAAAGCAACCCTTCGCGAATTACATCCCGCTGTGGTGCTATCTAAATAACGATTTTCCCCTATTAAGATATGGTAAAGCCCATCGAGTTGCGCGGCCGTAAGATTATCCGTAGGCACGTTGCCGCTAATATCTGTCGGCCAAGTTCCATATTCATTGTAATAACCATTAAGGGCTACTTTTAAGCCATTAATATTTGTTGTTGTTAACTGTTTTTTTGCGGCTGTTCTTGCGTTTGAAAGTGCAGGCATAAGAATAGCTATAAGGATCGAGATAATGCCAATAACTACAAGTAACTCGATTAAGGTAAAAGAAGATATGGGGTGGCGCCTGCTCTTTGATGGGAAAACTTTATTTTTTGGCTCTGATTGCATAAAGAATTTGTTTAAAGATTTATTTATCATTGGATGATTTTGTTAATGCCAATTTCCTATATCATCGTTGGTGGAAGAGATGCTTGGGTGGGCGCTTACTTTATCCCAACCAGCTGACCAAAGGTCGAATGTAGATGGATTAGCCTGTGGATTTCTGGGAAGATACCCATATGGATTACCCAATGGATCTACGATAATAGCCTTGCCTCCCACGGTTTGCACTTGATTTGAAGTAAAAGTCATATAAACCCGTGGATAAATATTTGTAAGGGCATTGTAAATGTGGACGTTATTTGTCCAACCTTGATCAAAGGTGCTTGGGTCGGATGGGAAATTGGTATCCATCGTGCTAAATATGGTAGTATCCAATGGAGGGTAACTTCCATAATCAGCTTTATAAGCTTCGAGAGCATTTTCCAATGTCTTAATCTCTGCTCTCATTTTAGACTCGATACTCTTTCGGTTTGCGTACGTAAAACCTTCAAGCATCATTCCAACCAAAAGCGCGATAATAGCTATCACCATCAGCAATTCCACTAATGTAAACGCTGATAGGGACCCTAATCGCGAAGCTCTTTTTCTAATCGTTCGGCAATCCATTGTTTCATCATGCTTTGATAGTTTAAATAACGAGAGCGTGCTAAACGTTTGATCCGCGCTAGCATACGTGGATCGAATCGGATGGTGATGGTCGTTGAATCGGTTTGGCTGCTGCCCGCTAGCGCCCCATCCATCAGGCGCGGATCGATCTGATGATTTTGCCAGAAATAGGTTTCTTCGGTTTCCGAAGCAAAAGAAGTGGGGACTTCGTTCCAGGTTTTTAAAATCTTCATCACGGAAAACTAAGCTTTTAGCCGGATTACCTGCTCTTGCCAAGCTAGAAGAATTGCAGCCTGCAGTTTGTAACTTAAAATAGTTCATTAAAGATTTTTTTGTTTAAACCTTTCATAGAAATGATCTTCTTCTGGCGTAAAAGGACGGGCGCAAATAACACGCACCAGATCTCCATTCGACCGGTAAATCGAGAAAACCCCTTTACCATCCAAAGTTTTACCAAGGCAAAAATACCTGGCCTGGGCCGTAAAAGGTTTTTCATCCGGAGCAAGCCTTAAAGAAAACGGATCCTCAAAAGCTTCCTCAATTTTGTGAGGAATAAAAGCCCCTTTCATTTCGAAAGGCGAGTTGATCCAGTCGAATTCCATATTCTATTAAATCCTACAATGTATATACAAAATAACTCCAAGAAAGTCAAGGTCGGTATTGTTAATTTTAGAATTTCGGATTTGTCGTTGTAGCTACTTTGGGATAGGGTAATGGTGTGAGCACGCTTCTTACCGAAAATCAGAAAAAGTCGCTTTTTCATCTGCTTGCTGATGATGATCCTTCTACCATTTCATTAGTTAGGCAACAACTGATTGTTCAAGGTGACCAAGTTGTTCCGGAGTTGGAAGGATGGTTAAAAGAAGTCCATGGCTCACCTGCAGAACGACATTTATTAGAGGTTTTGGATTATTTTAAACACGGACGTTGTGATGCAGAGTTTTTAGAGCTTTGCACCCGCGCAAGAACAACCAACCATTTTGATTTAGAAGAGGCCAGCTTTCGTTTGGCGGCCACAGAGTATCCTTCGATAGATATTAAATATTACCAGGCTGCGCTCAATACGATAGCCACAGAAGTACGCGCACAGATGATCCAAGAAGGCAATCCCTCCGAAATTCGGTCTTTAAGCTTTGTGTTACACGAAAAACATCATTTTCGTGGAAACCGGGATCGTTATTACGAAGCTGAAAATACTTATTTAAACCGAGTGCTCGAGCGAAAAGTAGGCATTCCTTTAACCCTATCTTTACTCTATATTTTAATTGGCAAACGGCTGGATATGCAAATTCAAGGAGTTGCTTTGCCGGGACATTTTTTGATCACATGGCAAAAGCAATTTTTCGATCCATTTGGTCAAGGGCGTCTTTTGAACGAACAAGCGTGTAAACAAATGGTCGAATCTCGCGGACAAGAATTCCGTCCAGAACAGCTCAATCCCGCTACTTCTCAACAAGTATTAACTCGTATGTTGATGAATTTAGCGCGGGTTTACGAAATTGAAGAGGACCGCCCGCGTCTTGCCCGTATCCGCAAATATCTACAAACACTCGGAGCATTATAAAATACAGAATTAGGAGTACCGGAATGCCTGTTTCGTGTTTAAGCTATTCTTGCCAAACCACTTTGCCATTTACAATGGTCGTAGTGGCTTTGCCTTGCAGAGACCAGCTTTCGAATGGCGTGTTGCGACCTAGAGAAGCAAATTGATTGCGATCGACAGTCCATTGTCGATCAGGATCGAAAATGGTAATATCCGCTGGTGCTCCTACCTTCAGAGTGCCTCGATCTAATCCTAAAAGGCGGGCGGGGTTGATGGTAAGCATGGCAATCATTTTTGGGAGAGAAATTACTTTTTGATGAACAAGTTTAGTAAGAAAGATTCCAAGTTCGGTTTCTAATCCCACGATACCAAAAGGCGCATCATCAAACTCAACTTCTTTTTCAAAAGAACAATGCGGCGCGTGGTCACTCGCTAAAATTTCGATCACCCCATCAGCAATGCCTCCTAATAAAGTTTCGATATCATGTTGGGAACGCACTGGCGGGTTCATTTTGAAATTGGTATCA
>CAZNSF010000304.1:0-5607 GCA_964575565.1 uncultured Verrucomicrobiota bacterium
ACTGACCCAGGTCGTTTAATCGACTGTCCGAGTTTAGTCGTATCTTTCGAGTTCGAGAAAGCGCGTCGCGCGCGCTTGCCGAGTTATTCACATTCGGAGGTGAAGAAGCCAGCTTTTTGCTGGCTTCTCTCCTCACGTGAATAACGTCGGGAAAGGCATAAATCCAAGTATTATCATAAAAGACGCTGTTCCGAATTTTTACGAATGAAATCCAATTTTCTTCTGCGGGATTACATCGGCTGAAAAACCATCCACTTTTTATTATCTTTACCTTAGCTTAAAATCCCTGTGACTTCATGTATTTTCAGTAGACGGTGAGAATCCTTTCCCAATGGCATGATCCAGATATTTTCCTCTTAATTCACGGATTTGAGGATCCAGCTTAGCAACTTCATCTAGTCTTTTACGAATCGTTTTTAAATCTGCTAATCCATAATCAAGAAGATTTTTAATAAACTCGATATCTTTTTCACGTCCAGCTATCAGTTTGGCGACAGCAACATCGTGAACTTCCAAGCACCATCCTACAGCAAAGGCAGTATTTTCATTGGAAACCTTTACAAGTCTTTTTTCCCATCCAGTAGGCAGAATGGCCGTTTCTGGTCCCACCGGGTCCACCCAAAACCCATAGGTTTCAGAAAAGGTGGAATAACGACCAATCGCATTAAGAAGGTTAGACAGCTCCGGATGATAGCGAGGATATAAATCAACCTCATCGGTTGTCCGGGTTAAGACTTCGCCTTTTTTGGGGTATGTGCCTAAAATAGAACAGGCGCCTATAACGACAAATTCTTTTTCCCCAGTAATCTCTTGGGCCGCACGGAGCGCATGCTCAAGCTGCAATCGCTCCATAATCAGCCTTTAAAAATGATTCTCTTTCTTCCTCGGTTAAAATACCGCTGAAAGGCGATGAATGCTGCAGTCGATCCGTTTCGGGAGTTTCTCCTTCTAAAATTTCCAGAATTTTTTCGATGGGCTGAGTTCGAAGAATTCTATCCCATTCTAGCTTAGATGACGAGACGAAGCCCGACCGCTCTCGCTGATCCTTCATCCAGCGAATTAAGTTCTGATGCACCACCTTAATCAGCGATGGATCCTCACGCAGTTTTCTCGAAACCAGTTTATCCATTTGCCGATAACGCAATACAAGAAGATCATGTTGGTTCGTAGGGTTCACAAACTTACCCTATCAGCATCTGTTGATATTTTCAAGTTCGTTAACTTAACTTATAAAACAGGGGTCATGGATATTAGAATAACGCAGCGGTGAGTCCGTTTATTATCATAAAAGACGCTGTCCCAAATTTTTACGAATAAAATCTAATTTTCTTCTGCGGGATTACATCGGCTGAGGCCATTAAAGCTGGTATTATAGAAAACCATCCACTTTTTATCGTCTTTGCCCTAACCTTATTTAAAATGTGTTTGGTAAAGCAGCTTAGTTTACAATGCGATTTTAACCTGTTTCGCACCGCCCTAATGAAAGCTTGAAAGCTTGCCAAGTTGATAAGCATGACGAAAAATAAGGCGCATCAAAAGAATAGAAATGAAACTACCATATTCTGAAAAGGCTTTTGTAGATATCGCAAAACTGCGCGGCTATTCATTGAATCCTTTTCACAACGAAGGAAAACACAAAGCTCGTGTGTTCAAAGCTGCTCTAGGGTTTGATATGAACGATGCCGAATGGTTGCGCACAAAATTATTGGAAGCCGCACAACAACAGGACTGCCGAGTTGGGAGGAAAACACCATATAGACAAAGATATTTAATCGATTTTACACTGATACACCAAGGTAAAAGTGCGAAGTTACGGAGTATTTGGATTTTGCGGGCAGGAGAGAATTTCCCTCGATTAGTAACCTGTTATGTGCTATAGGTTTTTATATGCAAAAGACACCTGTAAAGCTATTAGATGTAGTCGCTCTCTTAGAAGATAAGCCCAAGGAAAGGCTTGTTGCCGGACAGGTTGGCACGGTTGTGGAGGTTCTGGCTCCAGATGTGTTTGAAGTCGAGTTTTTAAACTCAACCGGACGAACTGTTGCTGTAATAGAGCTGAAACGGGAAGAACTTTTAGTGCTTAAACACGAAGCCGCTATGGCTGCGTAAGATTCAGAAATTAAATCTCACCAATACGTTGGTCTGAGGCGTCAATCCAAGTATTATCATAAAAGATGCTGTTCCAAATTTTTACGAATGAAATCCGATTTTCTTTTGCGCTACTACATCCGGTGGTAAATGCAGAATACCTCTATCATCCAGATATATTGCATCATATATCTCCTAGTTTTTCGATGGCAATGATTGCAACCACGCTTTGTACTGCCTTTCATGAAAGCTTGCCAAGTTGATAGGCATATTGAAAATAAGGCGGTGGAGCCCCACGGGCTGAAGCCCGTGGCACCTTTGGTTTCGGCGACACCACGCCGAAGCTCCAGTCCGCCTTCGTTCCGCTTCGCGGAACTACGGCGAGACACCCGCATTCCTCCACGGGCAAATGCCCGTGGCCTTCTGCGAAGGCGGGTGAACGAAGATTTAGCGCACGAATTTACTTGATTACCTGTCTGTAAATTTAGAAAGGTGGAGAAGTGTCTAAAACCAATCCCCTTCGAATTGCTTTTATTGGGTGTGGAAGAGTTTCCGGATTATATGGTCATTGTGTTTCCAAGCGACCGCGTGATCTAAAAATAATCGGTGCTTTTGATGAAATGCCTGAAAGGGCTTCGGCTTTTACAGCGGAATATGGCGGGAAAGTTTATCCCTCTCTAGAAGCGCTGCTCAATGATAAGGAAGTTGAGCTTGTTGTTAATTTAACCATCCATACTGTGCATGCGGCTATTACCAAGAGAGCTTTGCTTGCTGGCAAACATGTCCACAGCGAAAAACCTTTAGCCACAAACCGGGTAGATGCTCGTGAAGTGGTTGCTTTAGCGCGCAAGAAAAAATTGTTATTAAGTTGTTCGCCCTTTGTTATTCTGGGCGAAGCACAACAAACACTTTGGAAAGCAGTGAGAGATGGCCGGATTGGCAAAGTCATTGCTGTGAATGCAGAAATGTTCTGGGGTCGACCCGAGTGGAAGCACCCCAATCCTATTGCCTTTTATTCATCGGGTTCAGGCCCCATGTTGGATGTCGGCTGTTATCCTTTAAGTATTTTGACTAGCATCCTTGGTCCTGTTGCTGAAGTGCGTGGGCTTGCGAAAATCACACTACCCCAACGAGTGGTTTTTAGCGGCCCGCATGCAGGTAAAAAGTTTCGGGTAACGACACCAGATACAGTTTTTGGTCTACTTACTTTTGCTAATGGCGTGATTGGTCGAATAACAGCCACTTTCGCGCCATGGCGCTCAACCCAAGCAGGCTTAGAAATTCATGGAACGAAGGGTTCATTATTTTTATCAGATGCAATAGAATTTAATTCGGAAGTTCGTATTGCAGTCTACCCTCATAAAGAATGGAAGAATATTCGTCTACTTCGGAAGCCTTACAAGGGGGTAGATTGGTCACGTGGCTTACTGGATTGTGCCCGGGCAATTCGAAAAGCTCGCCCATCTAGCATTTCGGGCGCCCAGACATTTCACATTCTCGATGTATGCTTGGGAATTCTCGAAGCATCCGATCTTGGTCGATTAATTAAAATTAAGAGCGTGTTTTAGAATTTAACTATTTGCTCTTAATAGTTTAGTTAACTTCCCCAAAAACCGATTATGTTTTCTCTTGTTGCCTTCCGCACTTCCAACATGAGGTAAATTGGGGCTCTATGATTTCGCCGCAACCTTTACAAGTCCAAGAATAAGCCACTGACTTCGGAGAATTTAAATAAGCATCGTGGATATCTTTGGCTTTAGGATAGTCTGCATCATTGAGAATCCAAAGGTCTGGGTAACATTCGGTAAAAAACATTTCGCCTAACGCTGCAGAAAGACTTTCGTTTTTAATGGTACAAGAAATCCCCTCTTCCTCTAAAAGTTCTTTCAGTATAGAAACTTGAAGGCTATCAAGGGTGCTCGAAGTTAATAGCTTTTTCATAAACCGTATTGATGGTATCCAATCACTACAATGTAACCAAGCTAAAGCTAATAAAAACAAACTAGCTTAGAAGGTAGAAAAAGGGTATAGTATGGCTATGAGCTTAACTGAAATCATCGAAGAGCTTCCGAAGCTTACGCACAAAGAAAGACGGGAATTATGCCGACGGGTTCTAGAATTAGAGTCTGAAAAGGATATGGAGCTTTGCGATCATGTAGCACGGAAAGGTTTTGCAGTTTTGGAACAAATGGAAATAGAGGATCAAATTCGTGATCAGCGCAAAACGGGGTGAAATTTGGTCGGTGGATATGGGGCTTGCGGGAAAGGTTCGGTCCCTGCCTTCTTTTAACGGATTACCCGCCGGATAATGAATTAGCAATGGTAACACTGATCCCACACACCACGGCGGTTCGAGGGAATCAATGGGAAGTGGTTATCGAAAAGCCATTCTTAAAAAAAGGCGCTTTTCATTTACAGCAAATTCAATCTGTAAGTGTGGCCCATCTCATGCGTCGACTGGGTGTTCTTGGCCAAGAAGAATGGAAACAAATTTTGAGTAAAATAGCTGACCGGTTAAGTTTGTGAATTATTGGAGGTTTTAAGTTGACCTCCCCCAACCCCTCCTTATTAAGGAGGGGAGAATTTATATCACTTTCAATTGATTTAAGGTATATTCACCTCCCCTTACTCTCCCCCTTGGCAAGGGGGAGATGGTGGGGGTCATTTTTCTACCTAAAATATTCATAAATGATATTATTTATGTCTCACTCAAAAGTTCTGGTTGAATTAAAAGATATCACGAGATGTTACCATTCACCGGATGGGGCTACTCTCTCCATTTTAAAAGAAATTAACCTTCAATTGAAAGAAGGAGAGTCCGTGGCAATTATAGGGCCCTCCGGATCTGGCAAAAGCACGTTGCTTAATTTAATGGGCGGCCTTGATTTTCCAACTTCTGGCCAAGTTTTGTTGGAAGAAAAAGATATTACCCTTTTAAACGATCAAGAGCTTGCTGTACTCCGTAATCAAAAAATTGGTTTTATTTTCCAGGCTCATCATCTTTTGCCACAATGCACCATTCTCGAAAATATTCTTCTCCCTACTTTGGCCGATAAAAACCGGGCGAACCAGCAAGCAACCAAAGAATGGGCTTATCACCTTCTAGCAAAGGTAGGATTAAGCAATCGATTAACCCACCGGCCTGGGCAACTTTCCGGCGGTGAATGTCAGCGCGTAGCTGTAGCGCGCGCTTTAATCAATCGTCCCAAACTTTTATTAGCCGATGAACCTACCGGTGCCCTTGATGCCCCTACGGCCCAACAATTGGGTAAACTTTTATTGGAACTTAACCATCAAGAAAAAGTAACTTTAGTGGTAGTTACTCATTCAATAGATTTAGCCAAACAAATGGAACGCGTTTTTATTTTAAAAGAGGGAAAGTTGGCTCCTTTCTGATCGTAAAGGAAAAATCGTGACTTAAAACCGCAGATGAAAATGCATGCTGTTATTTTGCTAAGTGAATAGAAATGATTTGAATATACCCATAGAACCCGTTGCAGGGACGCAACGGGCTACCAC
>CAZNSF010000305.1:0-3317 GCA_964575565.1 uncultured Verrucomicrobiota bacterium
AGCATGCCTAGTCCAATCGTATATGTTCCATAAGCTGCTGCGGCGAAAAGACCCGCAACATTTCCAAGGAGTCTTCGACCAAGAAATCCAACAAATATCATGGTTGAAATATTTGCAAAAAGAAGAGCTAAATGCACAGATCTTGCTGTAGGACCGAGAAACCAAAAAGCGATCGCGCATAAAAAATGCGCTCCCGGTAATTTCATGGTGTAAGCATCCAAATAAGGTGGTATCCCCTGTAAGATTCCCAAGCCCATCAAAGCATACTCCCCTTCATCCCGTTCCATTGGCACATCCAATAAAGACCAACGCAGTAAGATAAAAACAAAAGCAAGCCCTGTAAGAATAACCGTAAATCTTAAAAGCGACCTACGAGCACCTGAAGGGTTGGCATCAAAATCCATAGACTTAATTTTTTCTGACAAAAATCATTAACGAATAAGACGATTGCGGACGATAAGTTCGAGCCTGCTCTCCCCAGCGAATCACCACATTCGTTTTGGAAATTAGATCAACGATTCCATCTAATTGATAATATCGATGCCTATAATTTAAAAGCCATTGAGCAAAAACAGGATGTGTTTGTAAAGTTATACCGAGAGAAGTCGGATAATCGGCAACGACTATGTAACGCGGTCGTGATTTTTCCATACAGCGGATGAACTCATCCTGCATTTCACGAGCAAAAGCGTGGTTCTCTGTCATTTCATAGGTATAGATATAAGGTAAGGACGGTCTTCTATTTGCTAAAAAGTAAATTTGCGGTTCAGAACCAATAATGGCGATCTTTTCATTCTCTTGGGTATGGTGCTTTAAATAATCCGCTACAATAGGGCTTTCTGGAAACGGGGTTAATCCAAACACGAGACGAGATATTTCATTAGGAGTTCTGTAAATCCCCAGTAACCATGGTTCTAATAAAACTAAAAAGGCACCGATCACCATTGCCAAACCAATGATACGATGAACCCACCTTGTGATCCTGATTCGTTCACAAAAGGTTTGCCAAGCTAATCCACTAAAAAGGGCAGCGAAAGGTGTAACCAAGATAAAATATTGTCCTCGAAATAAAAGCCCCATGCTAGCTGCAAAAAGAGATGCCAAGGCCGTTGAGAGAAAAAGGATACGTACCGAGGTTGCTATTTGTTTTGAAAATGGCTTCCAAACAAGAATTCCAGCCCCTCCTAAAGCAAGGGCCCAAAGCAAGGGAGCATCCCGATAAAGTTCGGTAACGCGAAATTTACAATATTCCCAACCTAAAGCCAGCGGAACATTGGAAACATATTGATAGGCGTATTGAAAAGTCCAAAACTTAAAGGCCGGATAAACGCCGCACCTCATCATAACTAAACAAGTAGAAACAAACGGAAGAATAAAAGCTACAAGCATGAGGGTCATTCCAAGTAGTCGTTTCCGCATATTCACACCTTCTTCTTTTTCTAGCACCATCCATCCCATGGAAAATAATAATGCTATGGCCGGGAATAATGCATGCTGTTTCATTAATATGGCAATTCCCAATAAGAATGAGCCAAAGATAAGACGTGAAGAACCGATGCCTTTTATGGTATTTGGCATCACACAAGCGCCCATCAGTAGAAAAAAAACAACGAAATGTTCTGCATACAACCATAGCCCAAGCATACCTAACCCAATCGTATAGGTTCCATAAGCTGCTCCAGCAAAAAGGCCTGCTCTTTTACCCAAAAACCGCCGCCCTAAAATAGCGACCATCACGATCGATAAAACATTCAATAAAAGGAGGGCCAAATGCACAGATTTTGCTGTAGGGCCGAGAAGCCAAAAAATAATCGCGTACATTGAGGCGGCTCCTGGCCACTTCATGGTATAAGCTTCTAGATACGGTGGTATTCCGTGGAGGATTCCTAAGCCCATCGTAGCGTACTCGCCCTCATCACGTTCCATGGGAACGTCTACCAACGGCCAACGTAAGATCGTAAAAAACAAAGCGATAATAAAAACCCAAAAGGAAAAGTAAGACCGATCAGACTCTTTCGTTTTCGTTAATGAAGCGATTAAAGGCATGGCGATAAAGGAATAGATAAGACAAAAAAAGTAGTGTTATCCTAACTTTTTAAGTAGAATATGTGCAAATGCAATTTGTTGGCTATCGATTAATCGACCGAAAAGTCTATATTGAATTAGAGCCCAGCCAAACCGGGCCAAAACAGATAGCTAATCTTCAAATTTTTGAAGCCTTGCATCATGCTAATGGTTTAGGGGGACCCATGGGAGCATGGCCTGCAGATGCTATTTCCATGTCGCACGATGGAAAACGATTTGAGATAGCTCCTTATCCTCTCGGAAATAATTCCATCGAACAAAGAGATTATCCACATCTCAAAATGAGCTTACAAATGGCAGTGGCGTCCATTGGTGATTCCATCAATATTCAATGCACACTTTCCAATTCTAGCAATACTGCCCACGATATTAGCTTTGGTTCTCCTTGTCTGGCTTTGCATGAAGCATCACGCTTCCGATCCGACAAAAAAAATCTAAACGAGGGCTTTGCTCCGCGTTGTTTTATTCGCACAGGAAATAAATTCGTATTTCTAAATGCTATTCCGCGTACTCCGGGTAAGAGCGGCGCCGATGAATATCAATGGTATGCACCTCCTGGTGTGGAAGATTTGGTCAAAGACCATGTTTGGGGAGTTGCAAAAACGAAGGCTACTGAAGGATTGATTGGTGTAGTATCTTTGGATACAAAACATATTCTTGCTTTTGCATGGAGCCATTGGCATAGCCTTGCACAAGGATTCTTCTCTTGCATTCATTGCCAGCCTTCCTTTGTCTTTGTTCCCCCTCAGACCAAGATTGATGTTGTTGGAAAAATTTATTTTATTCCAAATAACATGGATCTCCTTTGGTCAAAATTTGAAAGCGACTTTGGCAAAACAACTCCATTTGTACCCTAACAAACTCCCACTGCATTTCTGCTTGTGGATTTTGTGCGCCGCGATTGTTCATGCAACGGATCCTCCGCCTTTTCAGGTAGGGGAAAAGTTAACTTACCACTTCTATTGGGAGGTCTTTATGGTCGGCAGAGGAACTTTTGAAGTCAGCGAAGTTCAAGAAGATGGCAGTTATGTTTTTACGGTCCAAATTAAGTCGAACGACTTTATTTCCACCCTCTATCCGGTAGAAGATAAAATCGTCAGCATCTTCGATTTAAAACGAAAACGTTCCTCTCGCTTTCTTCAAGACCGCAAAGAAGGAACAGATCGTACTTGGGAAGAAACTCTGTTTTCTTATAAAGATGCCCAAGGAACCACCGAATCTCTAATTACTAA
>CAZNSF010000306.1:0-3476 GCA_964575565.1 uncultured Verrucomicrobiota bacterium
GTTATTTACTTGGATGATCGTTGCTGCAGCAATTCTATTTTATTATTTAAAAAAGAAAACGGCAGGGGCGGGTCTCATTGTCGCTTACGTCGCTAATTTATGGCTTCTCCATTGGCCAGCTACAGCTATTTATTTTATTCCTTGGTATCGCAGTCATGATTTTAGCGCCGTTCAAATCGGCTTTCAAAAAAGCGCTTATGCCATTATCGCTTTTGGTATTGGGAGTGTGCTCATTACTCCTCTTTTACTTCGTCTCTTTGGATCTTTCCGAATGCCTAGCATTGCCTATATACCTGAATTACGTCTGCCAAAAAGGTATATTGCCATTGGTCTATTATGTTACCTGGTTTTACTTCCAATCGCAGGCTACATACCTACAGCTACAGCAGTGGTATCTGTAAGCTGGAACTTCGTTATCGTGGGATTAAGTTTAAAGTGCTGGCAAGGGATACAGGAACAAAAAAGGGGAGAGCTTCTTCGATGGCTGTTTCTTGCGTTGTGTTTACCGCTATTTACAATTATAACCCACGGTTTCCTTGGATACGGGACTGTTTCTTTCTTATCGGTATTTATGTTTGTTGCGATCTTTTACCGTCCACGCTGGCAATTGCTAATTTTTGGGATCTTATTGGGGTACCTAGCTTCTTCTTTTTATGTAACCTACATGCGCGATCGTGAAATGATTCGAGATGTTGTTTGGGGAGGCCAGTCTTTCAACGCACGAATAGATCAACTACATGCAACCATTGATGATTTTGAATGGTTTAGTCTTCAAAATGAATCTCACCTCCAACGTATCGATGATCGGCTAAACCAGAACCATCTTGTTGGAGCTGCCGTACAATATCTTGAAGCAAGGCCTAGAGAATTTGCGCACGGCAAAACTCTTTGGGATGCCTTCCTTGCTCTTATTCCAAGAGTTATTTGGCGAGAAAAGCCATTTTTTGCCGGTGGAGGCGATCTTGTGACCCAGTACACCGGAATTAAGTTTATGGAAGGAACTAGCGTTGGCATAGGCCAAGTAATGGAATTTTATATTAATTTTGGGGATACTGGGATTTTCTTGGGATTTCTTGTTCTTGGAATAGTCCTTGCTCTATTCGATTACTATGCCGGTGTACGATTACTCAATGGGGATTGGCAAGGATTTGCTTTTTGGTTTTTACCTGGTTTTAGCTTTATGCAGGTGGGTGGATCACTTGCTGAAGTTACTTCAAGCGCAGCTGCTTCTATGATCGCCGCATTTTTAGTAAACCGCTGCTTATTACATAGCCTGCAAGGAAAAAAAATAGCAGCGACCCAAACCGAATCTGAAATTCCTCAGTATTTTGGCCATGCCCCAAATAACAAAAAAACTAAATACCCGCGTTCTCGTCGGCGATTTTAAAAAATGCCCTAATAAGTCCCATTTCTAGAAGAATTCTCCGATCATAAAAACTTCTTCATCTTCAGCATTACCTTACTCATATGATTTTAATAGTTCCCACTTTGGATTCACAACATAAAGGTGGAATTGAGCGTGTTTGTCAGCAAGTATTGCGTGCTCTAAAGGAATGGAGAGAGTTATCAGGACCACATTGGGTACTGAGCGCCAACGATTGCGATACCATTACAACCTTAAAAGAAATGGAAGATATCCATATCCGTTTTTTTAGAAAGAGATACTGGCAGATGCTATTAAGCGCTGCCCTAACATCATATAAAGATGCTTCCCCTCCTATCCTTTGTATGCATGCAGGATTAAGCCCTGTGGCGCGCATCCTAGCTTCACGTCTGCATACCGCCTATGGAGTCTTTCTTCATGGCGTTGAAGTTTGGCGTTATCTCCCTTTAAGAACACGTTGGGGGCTAAATGGCTCACGATGTTTATTTTCGAATAGTGAGTTTACGCGTTGTAAATTTTTAGAATTACAACAAGCATTTACTCATACTCCCATACAAAGCGTTCCTCTTGGATTATCAGAAGATATTAAAAAGGAAACCTCTGGTCATTTTCATCCTCCATTTAAACAGTATATCCTTACTGTAAGTCGCCTCGAAAAAGCTGATCGTTACAAAGGCCAGACAACCCTTTTAGAGGCTTTTGCCTTAGTTCATAAAAACCAAGAGAATATTGGGCTCGTTATAGTAGGAGACGGTAATGATCGACCTTTCTTGGAAGCACAAGTTAAGCAGTTCAACCTACAATCTTTTGTTCAATTTGTTGGATCAGTTAGCGACACGGTTTTAGCAAATCTTTATTCACATTGTTTTGCTTTTGCACTTTTAAGTGAAGGAGAAGGTTTTGGGTTAGTCCACCTTGAAGCCATGTGGAGATCAAAACCATGTCTAGCAACAACCGTGGATGCTGCTCGAGAGATAATTGATGATGGTAAAACCGGAGCATTAGTTCCTCCACGACAGCCTAAACTAGCAGCCGAAGTTCTATTGCAATGGTTAAGTGAACCTTTAGCAGCACAACGCATGGGGAAAGCGGGCCGACAACGTGTTGAAAAACATTTTATGGAACATCACTTTCGTCAACGCCTCCTAGCGGCACTACAACCTCTTCTAGTAAAAAACTGTTCGTCTTAAAAAAATACGCTTTGAGGTCTCGACTGTAGAATTTAAAGGTGGTCGAAAGTTTATCCGATGACGTATTAATTAAATTGACAGATCACAAACGGTCGGCAATCACTAAAAGAGTATGATGGATGAGTTTCTATGTGCTCGCGACCGAACACGCGATTGGCTTCTTAGCCAGCAACATTCTGAAGGCTATTGGGTAGCCGAGCTGCAAGGCGATACTATTCTTGAAACAGAATATGCTATTTATTTGCATTATATGGGCTGGGGCGATCCCAAAACATACGGCCTCTTGGCTAATTATGTGCTAACCCAGCAAAATGATACCGGCGGATGGGGTATTTATCCTGGAGCACCCTCGGATGTAAGTGCCTCGGTAAAGGTTTATATTCTTCTTAAATTAGCCGGCCACAAGATTGATTCACCTCTCATGGGAAAAGTGCGCGCCGAAATTTTACGTCTCGGCGGTATTACTAAAGTAAATAGCTTTACCAAAATTTATTTGGCTCTCGTAGGCGAGTTCCCATGGGAAGGTGTGCCGGCTATTCCTCCTGAACTTATTTTATTTCCTAAAAATTTCTATTTTAGCATTTATTCCATGAGCGCGTGGTCGCGCACGATGATTGTGCCACTATCACTTGTTGAACACGCTAAATTAACCCGCCCTTTGCCTTTCAATGTCGATGAGTTATACGTCGATGGACGCGAAAATGCCAATATCCACCTACCTTGGAGTAAAGGTATCTTTACCTGGCACAATTTTTTCTTGGCTTGGCATTACATTATCAAAAAGAGCGTTCAAAAATTCTTCGCTTACCTTTTGATCATAAAATATGCCGTTTTCTCCCAATAGCATCCTTTCCAAAAACTCTTCTGTTGCGCTGTCTCCGACATTTTTATAATAACCTCTT
>CAZNSF010000307.1:0-4061 GCA_964575565.1 uncultured Verrucomicrobiota bacterium
TGAGGAGACTAAAAGAGATGAGGCGAAAGGTAATATAATTTACCTTGTTGTAAATGGAGTGATTGAGGTGCCCATTCCAACTGAATTTTTGGAGTGCTGTTTTTAGCAAAAATACCCAGGAGATTCTTCAAAGAGAATGGCTCGATATAATCAAAGATTTGCGCCTCTTGGATCTTAGCATCTTTTTTGGCCTTTTTAATGGCATCATCAAAGCTGCCTGTTTGATCAACTAACTTTGTGGCAAAAGCTTGTTTACCAGAGAAGATACGGCCATCGGCAAGCCCATTACGAAGCTGGTCCATATCCAAATTACGCTCTTTGGCTACGATATTAAGAAATTGTTCGTAAGACTCCATAACCAAACCTTGGATTAATGCATCTTCTCCGGGGAGAGGGTCACGACTTCCATTAAGGATATCTTTGAATTGACCGCTTTTGAATACAACCGACTTAACGCCGATTTTTCCAAGGAGATCTTTGTAATTAAAAGTATGCAAAATAACCCCTATGGAACCAGTGATCGTAAGCTCATCAGCAATAATCCAACTGGCGCCTAGCGCGGCATAATACCCGCCGCTTGCAGCCAGAGACCCCATGCTGCAAATAATTGGTTTTTTATAATTATCCCTTGCATCTCGAATAGCCCGATAAATTTCATCGGAAGCAAGAATTTCTCCTCCCGGCGAATCGATCCGCAGGATAATGGCCTTTACATTTTCATCTGTTGCAGCAAGTCGAAGTTGCTCTTTAATATCGCCTACCATACCATCATGACCTACATGCGCTTCCATTTCTGAAGTAATGATTCCTTCAACCCGAATAACAGCGATCTTATTTTCAGAATCTCTTTCGCCGCTAAGATAACGTTCTGCAAAAACAGAGCCATTTTCTTCTGGAGCGACCTCGTGCTGAAAATAGAGGACAAGATAAAATATAAGATTAGCGGCTAAACTGACCGCAAAGAAAAACCAAAGCCAACGGTGACGACGGCGAGAGCGCTTTAGTTTTTCTTGGGCCAAATAAATTTGTTGTTCGGGGAGAAGCGGAGGTATTGGGTTATCCATACTCTAGGATTAGAAGAACCTATAGCTCTTGGCAATAAAGATTTAAAGGTCTGCTAAAATGGTCTGCGGCATAGCATCATGTTAATGACCTTCGCATATGCATGCGTATTCAGCTCGTTTACAGACGCCGCAGTTTTCGAGGTTAAGAGAAACCCGAAAAAATTTTGGCTTAGCTTCGAGCGTAGCTTTTAACTGGATAACCACCGTGTATCCACTCCCTTCCGGGAGCGGCATTTTGGAAACGAGGACATCCCCCTTCTTTTCGAATTCGATCTTGATTTTGCCGCTCTTTATTTCTGCGGTGGCCATTACGCTTTGGTTGCTAACCGCTACCGGTTTAAGGTTTTTATCGTAGAAAGTGATGGTGATGGTGCGATCTTTTTCGACAAAGAACTCGGCTCGCTCGCCTTCATTTTCCAGAAGTTGCCCCCCTTTGGGACCGGGGATCACTTTTTCTACTGCCTGTGCTGTTGTTAGTCCTATTCCAAGAATAGCTAACATCATAAGTTGATTTAATGTTTTCATGATTTTCCTTTGTGTTTAATTGTTGTGCTGCCAGCCTCAAGAGATTGCTGATAAGTTTTGGCTTTTCTTTCCACCCATTCGTAAAGTGTAGGGAGTAATACCAATGTTAGAAAGGTTGAACTGATAATCCCGCCAATAACGACTGTGGCCAGTGGACGTTGCACTTCTGCCCCCGAACCAGTGGCAATAGCCATAGGGATAAAACCGAAGCTTGCTACCAGCGCCGTCATTAGCACTGGCCGCAACCGGGTGATGGAACCTTCCATGATAGCTTCTCGCAAACCTTTGCCTTGTTCGCGTAAGAGGTTAAAATAGCTGATCATCACTAGGCCGTTAAGCACGGCTACTCCGCTCAAAGCAATAAAACCAACGGCGGCTGAAATGCTGAATGGCATTCCTCGCAGGGCTAATGAGAAAATACCGCCGGTGATTGCCAAAGGTATGCCCGTGCAAATTAGAGCGACTTGACGCAGGCTGTTGAACGCAAAAAAGATCAGAATAAAAATGAATAACAACGCCGTTGGCACAACCACCATCAGCCGTGCGCTGGCCTCTTGAAGATTTTTAAATTGTCCGCCAAACAGGTAGTAATAACCGTTAGGAAATTTTACTTCAGTCTTCATTTTGGCCATGGCTTCACCCACGAAACTTTCAATATCGCGCCCGCGAAGGTTAATTAAAATAGCAGTCCGTCGTTGATTGGATTCGCGAGTAATCGTGCCGATACGTTCTGTCATATTAAGTTTTGCCACTTGGCTAAGTGTGATAAGGCCCCCATCTTCTGTGCGAACAGGGAGTTGTTTTATTTCATCCATGTTATGGCGTTGTGCTTCCGGTAGACGAATAACGATCGGAAATCGTTTATTGCCTTCTACTAGCAATCCCACTTCTTCGCCTGCAAGCGCAGCGGCCACCGTTTGATTAATCTCTTCGGCCTGAATATTAAAACGTTTCATGGCGTTCCGATCGGGCGTGATTTCCAGCATAGGAGTGCGGCCTATTGCATCGAACTCAACATCTCCGGCGCCTGGAATGGTTCGTAAGAGGTCGCGTGTTTGGCTGGCAAGCTGCTCGAGTATTGCAAAGTCATCACCAAAAATTTTTACAGAGATATCCGCGCGCGTACCCGCCATAATTTCATTAAAACGCAATTGAATGGGTTGAGTAAAAAGGTAGGATTGCCCTGGAACATTCAAAGTGAGCTCTTCCCGTATCAGCTCGATTAATTGTGGTTTGGTGATCGCCCTGCCATTTATTTTTCGCCACTTTTGCCTAGGATGATAAAGTACGTAGGTATCAGCGACATTGGGCCCCATGGGATCGGTTGCAATTTCCGCGGTGCCGATCCGAGAAAAGGTGTGGATGATTTCAGGGAACTTTTCCAGCAGGAGTTTTTCCGATTTCTTTTGCAGATCGAGCGAAGCATCGAGACCAACGCTTGTGCTGCGAATCATTTGAATAGACATCGAGCCTTCATCCAGTTGAGGAACAAATACAGCGCCCATTCTCGAAAAGGTAAACAAGGATAGACCAAAGAGAAATAAAGCGCCCCCCACAAGCCACCAACGATTTCCAAGAGCAAAATGGAGCACAGGCTTGTAGATCTGTTTACACCAACGAACTGGAGCGGAATCTTCTTCTTTTATTCTCCCACTAAGAAAGAAGGTACACAATACTGGCATGAGTGTTGTAGATAAGATGAGAGCGCCGATGAGAGCAAAAATAACTGTCATCGCCATGGGTTTAAACATTTTCCCTTCAATGCCAGTCAAAGCGAGAATCGGAAAATAAACCACCGTGATAATGAGCACGCCGAAGAACATGGGGTTGGCCACTTCTTTAGAAGAGGCCGAAACTTCATGGGCGTGTTCCTGGACTGTTAGTTGACGTCCAAGTTGATGCTGCTTGTGCGCTAAACGTCGAACGATATTTTCCACCATTACCACGGCTCCATCAATGATTAATCCAAAATCAATCGCGCCAAGACTCATCAGATTGCCCGAAATGCGGCTTTGCACCATTCCCGTAATCGCAAAAAGCATGGAGAGTGGAATAGCCAAAGCTACAATAAGAGCTGCGCGCCAATTGCCGAGCAAACCTAAAAGAACCGTAATGACCAAAACGGCGCCTTCAAAAAGATTGTTTCGCACAGTATGAATGGTTTGGTGGACGAGATCCGAGCGGTCATAAACCGTTCGAATCTCAATTCCGACGGGAAGTTTTTCCTGAATTTCTTTAATTTTTTCGGTTACAGCCCGAGCAACCAGTCGGCTGTTTTCGCCCATCAGCATCAGAGCGCCGCCTACGAGAGCTTCGTTCCCATCTTCGGTGGAAGCGCCGGTGCGAAAACTTGAACCGATCCCCACTTCGGCCACATCTTTGACGACCATGGTTTCAACGCTCGCGCGAAATTTGAGAGGCAGGTTGGAGATTTCATCAGCTGTTTGAACTCTGCTCGCCGCGCGGATAACA
>CAZNSF010000308.1:0-3106 GCA_964575565.1 uncultured Verrucomicrobiota bacterium
AGCCTAAAAAGCTTGTGAAATTTTTCACAAACAAATTAGCTTACATTCAATCTTCTGTCAATCATGTGCACTTAAAACTCCGATCATTTCAGTCGCATGATTCAACCGTCCGCATGTGGGACGATTCATTATCAGCCTAAAATTTGTTTGCCACGATTGTAATCCGTCCGCGCTGGTTTCATTAATTAAAGTACTAGTCAAAGAACCATCGCTTATTTCGGTGGCAGTGGCGTCTTACTTCTTTGTTCCGGTTGTTCTGTATCATGAGGTGGATCTACAAGAGTTTTGCCATCCCTCATGTACAACCCTTTATTCAACCAGTTAAAATCATAATTGAAACCCATTGCAGCTCTACCCTTTTGCGCTTCAAATAACATCAAACAATTCTTTCTCTGAAAAATCTACTCCCTCAAAGATAGTTTGCCACTTTTCAATCATACGATCGATTTTTTTCTGGCGTTCGATCATCTCGGCAGTTGGTTTTTCGGAACCGGTGTTAAGCACATTGTTCGATTGAGCCCAACAAACAACAACACTCATTACAATAACAATTAAGATGAAAGTTATTCTGTTGAACCGATAGTGTTTATATATTGATGTTATCATATTTTTTACTCCGTTGTTAAGGACACTACACTAAGACCTTTTAAGTTGTTCTGTAAGTTCTTTGACTTGTTTTTCGAGATTACGAACGCGCTCAACAAGATGTGGAAGACGCTGGATATGAGCATGAGTTTTCATCGCCTCTTTGTGTTCTTTTGCAGGATAACCAAACACATATTGTCCATTGGGAACACTATGGTTCACACCGCTTTGTGCGCCAAGAATAGCACCATCCCCAATGGTAATATGTCCCACAGTTCCAACTTGGCCGGCAATCCTCACATTTTTACCAATCACGGTACTACCGGAAATGCCTGCTTGCGCAGCTATCGCTGTATGTTCATCCACGATCACATTATGAGCAATCTGCACTAAGTTATCGATTTTAACACCTCGCTTAATCCAAGTACGCCCAAAACGGCCGCGATCAATCGTTGTATTGGCGCCAATTTCGACATCATCATCAATTTGAACGATACCGACCTGCGAGATTTTTTGATAGTGATCTTTTACCCAATCATAACCAAATCCATCTGAACCAATGATCGCTCCTGCATGGAGAATCACGTGATTGCCAATGATCGAGCGCTCTCGGATAACAACGTGTGGATAGAGAAGACAATCATTTCCAACGCACGTACCAGACCCAACGTATGATCCCGCGCCTATCACAGTATTTGCGCCGATAGTAACATCTGCTTCAATCACAACATGGGCTTGAATAGAAGTTGTAGAATGAATTTTTGCAGTCTTATCGATACAAGCTGATGGGTGAACACCCGCTTGAAAGTGAAGAGGCGAAGGCGCAACCAATTCAATAATTTTATTAAAGGCAGCGCTCGGCCGTGCCACACGAATAACCGTTTGATTTTTAGACACTTTAATCCCGGGTTCCACCAAAACCACAGAAGCCTTTGTGCTAGCAAGAACATCCGCATAACGAGGATGGTCTAAGAAACTGATATGGCCTGGCTGTGCTTCGCGTAATCCGGCAACGCCAGTAATCAGTAGAGTCGAATCGCCCTCTAGTTTTCCACCGACAAAAGCGGTAAGTTCAGCAGAGGTTTTTTGCAAGCCCAAATTATTTTTTTGTATCCTTTGTGTCTTTTTTGGAATCTTTGGCAGAGTCTTTACTCTTCTCGGAATCTTTCTCCTTACTACTACCGGAGGGCGTAGCAGCATTGAGCATTTTAATCACATCCGAGGTAATATCCAATGAGTCTTGCACAGAAAGAAAAGGAGGCCATCCTCCAAATTTATAAGAATCCTTTGATGAATCGATTACTACAGTATAACCTTCTTGCTTTGCTTTGTCTTGAATAACCTTAGAAATCTCGCCAACGATCCTAACTCTTACAAGCTTCTTTTGCTCCTCATAATTTTGCTGACGTCCCTGAAGCCATTCAGCTGTATTTTGCCTTTCGAGCTCGAAGTCCTTTGCTTTCACTTCAAAAGCCCTGCGTTTTTCGGCTTTCTTTTCTTCGGTAAACGCATGGCTTTCTGCATCCTCACTCAAAACCTTTAAATCTTCTTGGTATTTTTGCAGCTTCGACTTTCGTTCAGTAAGCTCTTTTTCCAAACTTGTCATGCGCTCCTTAAAATCGGCTTCGGCTTTTTTTGTTTCAGAATATTCATTAAAAACTTTCGACATATCTACGGCAGCGATTTTCACCTGCTGAGCAAAAGCATTTGATGGAACTGAAAAAATAATAATTCCTGCACTGATGGTTAAAAGGAATAAAAGTTTTTTAATCATGGCGTTCATTTCTTCTTTAAGTAGGTAAAAGCTTTGCCAAAAAAATGTCAACTTCGCATCTCGAGTTATGAGGGGTTAAAATTTGGCTCCACCGCTAAAACTAAACTGACCATCATCACCCGTAAAGGAATCATGGCGAAGAGGCCAACCGTAATCTAAATTGATAGGTCCAATGGGAAGATTTAAGCGCAACCCAATACCTGCTCCTATATTAGGACTTGTAGAGCCCCAATCATAAGCCTTTTCCCAAACCTGTCCACCATCCACAAAGGTGGCAAAGCGCACGCGTTCGATCACAGGGATGGAATATTCAGTCTGTAAATATGCCATAGTTTTACCGCCGATGGGTTCTCCGCCACTAGGATCTTTGGGGCCAACATCACGATAACGAAAACCGCGAACGGTGTTGGGGCCGCCCAAAAAATATCTATCAAAAATCGGCACTCGAGTTCCATCATTCCATTGCTCCGCTACCGCCGTGGAACCACTAAAGGAAAGAATATTTTGTTCCCACCACGGCATTGTAAAATGGAGTTGTCCATTAAAACCTAGTTTGTAGATATCGGTTTCTCCGCCAAGCGCAGGACCCCCAACCATTTCGCCGAAAAGTTCTGCCTTGTAGCCTTTGGATGGCAATATAAATGAATCGCGCGTATCGCGAGAAAGACTCGTTGAAACGGAACTCCGCGAGCGCGAACCTTTTTCGATGGATATTAAAGACGAGGCCCCTGGATCGAAATTAAATAA
>CAZNSF010000309.1:0-7520 GCA_964575565.1 uncultured Verrucomicrobiota bacterium
GTTTGGTCTCCTTGGGCGAGGGCCTTTTATCAGCACTATAAAAAGCAGGGTATGTGGAGTGCGGATATTTATCGAAGACTAGCAGCCAAATGGACGAGGATCCTTTGGAAATGTTGGCAGGAAAGAATACCTTACGATGAATCTCTGTGGCTCCAAAGCCTTAAACAGCGGAGATCATGGCTCTATGAAGCCACCATGAAACTCACTCAACAACCCCTGGAATCTATGGAGGCAACCTTGTGAATAATTCCCATAAAAAGCTTGCTAGAAAAGAGAAAACCACTGACCCTATGCCTTGATACTTGGATCACGCCTTTTTTCTTGGCCACTTATCTAAAACCGCGTAGGGTGATTGCTTAACTAAAAAGGTTGATTATGGGTAAGCGTGTTATTTCTTTTCATTATACTTTAACGGATCCAACTGGCAAAACTCTTGATTCTTCTATTGGCAACGCGCCGCTCACATTCCTTGAAAATGGAGGCCAAATTATTCCTGGCTTAGAAAAAGAATTGCAAAAATCTAAAACAGGAGAGAAAAAGCGAGTGCTTGTAAAGTCTGCCGAAGCCTATGGCACAAGAGATCCTAAAAACGTTGTAGAAGTATCGCTCGATAAAATGCCTACCAAACAAATTAAAGTCGGTGATCGTTTCCATGCTGGAAATGATATTCATTCACCAGTTGTTACGGCCATAAAGGTTACCAATACGCATGTTACCCTCGATGGTAATCATCCATTAAGCGGTATGGATCTAACATTTGATGTTGAGGTTATGGAAGTACGCGATGCTACGCATGAGGAAATTTCGCACGGCCATGTTCACGGCGCTGGCGGGCATCATCATTAACCAAAAAACCAAGCGCTAAAAGCTAGCTGTTAACCGCTTGTTTCATGAGCAATATCTTTAAATTTAATGGATATAAACCGGTTATCCATTCAACGGCTTTTATTCATCCGAATGCCACCGTAACGGGTAATGTGATTATTGGACGTGATGTTTATGTGGGACCTGGAGCTGCAATCCGGGGTGATTGGGGGGAAATCATTATCGAAGATGGTTGTAATATCCAGGAAAACTGCGTGATCCATATGTTCCCTGGTGTAACGACTCTTCTTAAGCAAGGGACTCATATGGGTCATGGTGCAGTCATTCACGGAAGTACCATTGGTGCCAATGTCCTTATCGGTATGAATTCAGTCGTGATGGATCGAGTGGTGATAGGCGATGAGTGTATCATTGGTTCGCTCTCTTTTGTGCCGGCGGACATGCAAATTCCGAATCGAAAATTGGTTGTCAGCATCCCAGCCAAGATTGTAAAAGATGTAAGCGATGAAATGCTCCAATGGAAAACAGATGGAACAAAGATTTATCAAGCCCATCCTAGTGATTGTAGAAAGTCACTCAAAGCTTGTAAGCCCCTTCGAAAAATCCCTAAAAACCGTATTAAACAAAAACAGATCTATAAAACTTGGCATGAGGCGGGGGGAAGATAAGAGCGATAGGCTAAAAATATGATAATACTTGGATTGACCCGTTTCTAGCCATTAAGTAAAATTCCAAAAAATCGTGTAAAACAAAAGCAAACCTATAAAACGTGGAAAGAAGTGAGGGGAAGATAAGAGCGGCAAGCTAAAAAATGTGATAATACTTGGATTGACACTTTTTCCTCATTTATTAATCTTTTGCGTACGGTGTGAGTATCTGATTAAGTGATTTTTGAATTTGCAGAAACTCTTTGTCTCTTGGTTCGTCAAGGATCAATACGGAATCATCTTTGGAAAGGGTAAAGGAAAGAGTTGTGTAGTGGTGCGTTGGAAGCTTTTGTGGTTCAGTACGCATCCAGAGAAAAGCATATTCTAGAACTAGTTGCTTTTCTTTTTCTGACTTTGGCCTATATGCAGTTGGAGGAAAGGGGGTCGGTCCCATGTGTGCCCATTGAATGCCCTTGAGCTTGTTCATGAAATTAAGACGGGTGTTAGTCTTCTCACTATTTGTTTTGAGCATGGAAGCATGTTGTTCTGAGGAAACTAAGGGGAATGCCACAAGTGCGAGATCAAGCTTTTGGGATCTTTTTTCAGGAGGGCTTCCGGGAGCTGAGTTTGGAAATTGAAATTGCACTGAAACAGACTCTTTTGTGCTAATCAGGAGGCAAGGAGAATCTCCCTCATCGGAACGCGGTTCACGCCATCGTGCAGTAGGAATAATTTCAACATCCCATCCAGATGGAAGAATACGCTTAATTTCTCGCTGGAGTTTCTCGAGTGTATCAACATCATCTTTCTCCAAAACGGCTATTGCAGACGAATAGTAGAAAAAAGTGAGCAAGGAGAGTGTGAGATACGATAGAGACATGATTGATAGCTTCCTCCTGGTTACAGTCGCCCAATTTATTATTAAGTGAAGTGGTTTTCCATATAAAAACTAGGGCTATCGTATTTATATAAATAGTTCGCATCAAGTAAAATAAGTTGTCATCTATCTTTACACAGTTATTATCCACGTTGTGCAGGTACGCGATAATGTAAGGAAAACTATTAATTCTAATAAATCTAATCCGATAACCTATAATAATTTTTGAGATGGCTTCGCTTTGCTCGCCATGACAGAGTTCGAAATATGCAATCATCCACACTGACTAAACCTGTAAAGAGCGGTTCTAAGATAAAGAATAGTGAAATACCCCGCGCTTCCCAGTCGGCTTCGCCACCAAGGCGAGCGCGCGGGGCTTCTTATGAAAGAGAAAACATTTATATCACTGCGCCGAAGCCCGCCTTCGTTCGCTATAGCGAACTTCGGCGAGGCTCGTCCTCGCCATTCATCCCCGTGCTCCCGCGCTGGGCTTTCTGGCGAAGGCGAGCAATGGAGGTATTATGAAAGTTAAAAGTTTTGCGGAAGGTAAATGGCATCAAGGCAATGGTAATCCTCTAGAAGTTTTCCATGCGGTGACGGGCGAAAAATTTGCTGAAGTTTCCAGCCAAGGTCTCGATTTTGGAGGGATGCTTGCTTACGCTAGAAAAGTCGGCGGCCTCAAGCTTCGCAAAATGACTTTCCATGAACGCGCCCGAATGCTGAAAGCGCTCGCGCAATATCTCATGGAACGAAAAGAAGAGTTTTATCAACTCTCCTCCGCTACGGGTGCTACGAAGATAGATTCTTGGATTGATATCGAAGGAGGTATCGGAACACTTTTTGTTTTTGCCAGCAAGGGACGCCGCGAATTTCCTGATGAAACATTTTATGTGGATGGCAACCCGGAAATGATTTCGAAGATGGGTACCTTTATGGGTCGTCATGTTTGTGTGCCTCTTGAAGGCGCGGCCATTCATATTAATGCCTTTAATTTCCCTTGTTGGGGAATGTTAGAGAAAATTTCAACCAATCTTTTAGCGGGTATGCCGGCGATTGTTAAGCCAGCAAGCGCCACATCTTATGTGGCTGAACGAATGGTTGAGCGAATCATCGAATCAAAAATTTTACCGGAAGGCGCTCTCCAGTTGATTTGTGGCAGCACGGGCGATCTTTTGGATCATGTGAATTGCCAAGATGTAGTGACTTTTACAGGATCTTCTTCAACGGGATTAAAGCTTAAACAACATCCTGCTATTATTAAAAATTCTGTGCGATTCAATATGGAAGCGGATTCTCTGAATTGTTCAATTCTTGGTCCAGATGCTAAACCCGGAACAGATGAATTTGATTTATTCGTTAAGGAAGTTGCGAAAGAGGTGACGGTGAAGGCAGGTCAAAAATGTACTGCAATCCGTCGTACAATTGTGCCTAAGGGGATGGAAGAAGATGTTTTAGCAGCTCTTAAAAAGAGATTAGGTGATATTAAAATTGGCGATCCGGCAGTTGAAGGTGTCCGAATGGGACCGCTCGTAAGTAAAGCGCAGGCGGCAGAAGTTCAAAAAAATGTGGAAGAATTAAAAAAGGGAGCAGAATTAGTATATGGAGATTCTCGTGAATTTAATGTGATAGGCGGCAATAAAGAAAAGGGAGCTTTTTTCCCATCGACCATCCTTTATTGTAAGGAGCCTTTTAAAACAAAAGCGCCGCACGAAGTAGAAGCTTTTGGACCAGTAACAACGGTGATGCCTTACTCATCCGTTGATGAAGCCATCGAACTTGCAAAGATGGGAAGAGGTAGTTTAGTTGGATCCCTTTTTACGAGGGATCAACATATTGCCAAAGAAGTGGTTCTTGGCACGGCAGCGCTGCATGGTCGAATTATGATTATGAACCGCGAATGTGCCAAGGAATCAACGGGGCATGGATCGCCCTTACCTCACCTAATTCATGGAGGACCGGGAAGGGCAGGGGGCGGTGAGGAAATGGGCGGGGTTCGAGGCGTATTGCATTATATGCAACGATCGGCACTCCAAGGCTCGCCAACGATTTTAAGCCATGTCTGTAACCAGTGGATAAAAGGAGCAGAACAACCTTCGGATAACATCCATCCTTTCCGAAAATATTTCGATGATCTTAAAATTGGAGAGACCTTAGTTACACGGCGACGGACTGTTACAGAAGCTGATGTAGTTAATTTTGCAGCGATTAGCGGGGATCACTTTTATGCGCATACGGATGAGATCGCCGCAAAAAATTCGATTTTTAAGGCTCGTGTAGCTCACGGTTATTTTGTTCTTTCGGCTGCTGCAGGTCTTTTTGTGGAGGCAGGTGAGGGACCAGTCCTGGCAAATTATGGGTTAGAGAATTTACGATTTACAAAGCCTGTTTATATTGGCGATACGATCCAGGCAAAATTAACTTGCAAACAAAAGACAGCTAAAGAAAAGAGAGAAGGCGAAGTTCTACAAGGGGTTGTTGCGTGGGATGTGGAAGTGGTGAACCAAAATGCGGAGACGGTAGCAGTTTATACAATTCTTACGCTTGTGAAACGACGGGAGGCTTAAAAAAAACCACAAAAAGGCATCTGTAAAAACATTGAAAATGTAAAAAACGTCATTGCGAGCGAAAGCGAAGCAATCTCATTAATTTTTTTTCGAGAGATTGCTTCGTCGTTCGTTATGACGAACTCCTCGCAATGACAAAGGAAACAGGAAATATTACCGTAGATATTAAGGAAGGAATTGGATCGATTTGTTTTTCGCATCCAAAGAAAAACTCTTTGCCGGGAGAGCTGCTTCGCGGTTTGGCTAATGAAGTTACTAAACTAGGGGTAAATCAAGGGGTGCAGGTTATTGTGTTGCGAAGCATTGGTGATGGCGCCTTCTGCGCGGGCGCATCGTTTACCGAACTTTTATCAATCGATAACTTTGAACGTGGTAAAGAATTTTTTATGGGATTTGCTCGGCTTATTTTGGCCATGAAGAAATGTCCAAAGTTTATTATCACACGAGTGCAAGGCAAGGTGGTTGGAGGCGGGGTAGGGATGGTGGCGGCTTCTGATTATGCACTGGCGCTAAATACGGCATCTATTCAGTTAAGTGAATTAGCTCTAGGGATTGGTCCTTTTGTGGTTGGACCAGCGATTGAACGGAAAATCGGCGCAGGTCCTTTTAGCGCGATGGCACTCGATGCCGAATGGCGCGATGCCGCATGGGCTCTCAATCACGGTTTATACGCAAAAACATTTGGAAGTTTAGCAGAATTAGATGCAGCCATTTCAGCTTTAGCCGAAAAGCTAGCTAAGGGGAGTCCAGAAGCTATGGCAAAATTAAAGACCGTTTTTTGGCAAGGAACGGACGATTGGGATAAGCTCTTAGAAAGCCGTGCTGAAATTAGCGGGCGCCTTGTTTTATCCGATTTTACAGCGAAAGCGATTGCTGCATTTAAAGCGCAGTTGAAATGAGTTTAGCATGGCTCTACAGTTTCAGAATAAAATTGCTTTAGTAACAGGCGCTGGGTCTGGGATCGGTCGTGCATCTGCATTAGAATTTGCAAAAGAGGGAGCAAAAGTGGTTGTCGTAGATATCGATTTAAAAGGAGGCAAGGAAACCGTTCATTTAATCCAAAAAAAAGGTGGCGAAGCTCTTTTTGTAAGAGCGGATATCTCAAAATCTCAAGAAACCAGGAAATTGATCAAAAAAGTTATTCGCACATACGGCCAGCTCGATTTTGCACATAATAACGCTGGGGTGGGAAGTTTCAAGGCTTCCGTAAGTCATTGCACAGAAGAAAACTGGGATCGAGTGCATGATATCAATTTAAAAGGCGTTTGGCTTTGTATGAAGTATGAGATTCCATACATGCTTAAGCGTCGCCAGGGTGTGATTATTAATACCTCTTCGATTTTTGGAATGATTGGATTAAAAAATCATGCTGCTTATGTTGCAAGTAAACATGGGGTTACGGGTCTTACAAAAACTGCTGCCATGGAATGTGCGGCTCGAAAAGTACGTGTAAATGCCATTTGTCCGGGCACTATTGCTACACCTCTAGTTGGGCGTGTGAGTAAGGAGTTAATTGCACAGCATCCTTTGGGTCGCATTGGTACCGCCGAAGAAGTTGCCAAAGCAGTGATTTGGCTTTGTTCGGATGATGCCGCTTTTATAACCGGCCATTGTCTCGTGATCGATGGTGGACGAATGCTGCCGTATTAGCTTCCCGTCGTAGGGATACGACGGGCTACCGTTGTTGGTAGGCGGTGTTGTCTCTAACACCGCGCATCAGCAGGTTGCCTACATAATTCGAGCAGTTTCGATCTTAGGCAGAATGTGCTGATCTACATCAGCATCAGATTTTGGTGTGGGTATATCACGAAATAAGAACCAATTTTCTACGTGTTCAAGCTGGGTGGTAGGCGCAAGTTTTACTAAGGCCCCGAGTGTTTCGAGCTCTAACATTTCGTGATTAGTAAATATTGAGAACGAACAGCCTAAATCAGGATATGAAGTATTCGGGATATAAGTAGACTTTTTTAGGAATAGATGGCCATTACGCGCATAAGCTCCCCAGCCATCGGGAACGCTGGCGCCTAGCTTTTGTGCTTTACCGACGATGGATGGATCTTGGCGTAACAAGATATATTTGTAGCCCCATGTCCAACGCGGATCACTCATATCAGTATATGGCCATAATGTGAGCGTACTACTAGGTATTAAGTTTTCGGGGTGCGGTCCGCGCGGCGGCATAGGAATGATACAAGTACCGCCGGTAGCCATCACAGATAACGCCCAAGGAGCAAGTTCTACTGCCCAGAGATTATGATTACGCAAGCGGTGGGTAACTTGCACGGAAGCTTCTGTAGGTGAAAGACGTAGATCAATTTCTTTTTGGATACCGGTTATAGTTTCGGTTGGTTGAATCACCCGCACAAAATCACCATGTTGCTCTAATTTTACGGGAACATTATCTGGATAATAGGTGCGCGGTTGGGCTTCTGGAGAATGCCAAAGACGGTGACCGCCATAGATACACCACTCGTTGCTACCTGTTTTTCCAAGCATCTCATCGTATTCCTTAAATTCATTATCCTCACCAATAAACCCAAAACGGATAATACGAGGTCAAACATCGGTAGTACTGTTGAGTTCTATTTTTCCATTAGCCAATCGGAA
>CAZNSF010000310.1:0-5459 GCA_964575565.1 uncultured Verrucomicrobiota bacterium
GCTTACGCATTTAGGTTTTTGTTGGTCGAAAAAATGCTTTTGGTGCCTTTCATAAAACTTTTCTTATTTGAAACCACAAAATGAATCACCAAAAATAGGACGATTTTATGAAATTCATGTTATTTTTCACATTTTATGCTCGTTGGGAAAGCTATTTGGCTCTAAAAAAATCTAAATGCGTAAGCCCTGGGAATGAAGTGTATGAGGCTTGCATAAAAACCGGTTCTAGATTAGTTTGTCAGGCTACATTATAAAAATACTTTCTCATATAACCTAAAACTTAAAAATATCTATTTTGTCTTATGCCAACTGCTATTTCTGAACCCGAAACAAAAACTAAAAAGTCTAGCGCCACCATAAAATCCGCGTTTAGTGATTATAAAGTAGTAAATCTAAAATTAGCAGAATGGGGAAGAAAGGAAGTTACAATTGCTGAATCAGAAATGCCTGGGTTAATGGCCTTGCGAAAAGAATATAAAGGCAAAAAACCTTTGAAAGATGCGCGCATTGCCGGCTGTTTGCACATGACCATCCAAACAGCAGTACTTATAGAAACGCTTATGGAGTTAGGAGCAGAAGTGAGATGGAGCTCCTGCAATATTTTTTCTACACAAGATCATGCAGCAGCGGCAATTGCAGCCGTTGAAATCCCTGTTTTTGCCTGGAAAGGAATGACAGCTCAAGAATTTGATTGGTGCATTGAACAGACACTTTTCTGGCCTAATGGTAAAAGCCTAAATATGGTTCTTGATGATGGCGGTGACCTTACCGCAATGCTTCATGATAAATACCCCGAACTTTTAAAAGAAGTTTATGGTATTAGTGAAGAAACCACTACTGGGGTTAATCGTTTGTATCAAATGATGCAAAAAGGTGCCTTAAAAGTACCGGCATTTAATGTGAATAATTCGTGTACAAAATCTAAGTTTGATAACCTGTATGGATGCCGTGAATCGCTTTTGGATGGAATTAAGAGAGCTACAGATGTTATGATCGCAGGCAAAATAGCTGTCGTGTGTGGTTATGGTGATGTTGGCAAGGGATGTGCCCAATCCCTCCGGGGTCAAGGCGCAAGAGTGATTATTACTGAAATCGATCCCATCAATGCCTTGCAAGCAGCTATGGAAGGGTATCAAGTAATAACATTAGACGAAGTTGTTTCCTATGCAGATATCTTTGTAACTGCAACCGGTTGTCGCGATGTAATCACTCGAAGGCATCTTGATGAAATGAAACATCAGGCCATTGTTTGTAATATTGGCCATTTCGATTTAGAAATTGATGTGACAAGCCTCTTCCAAGATTCTAAACTTAAACGAATTAATATTAAGCCACAGGTTGATCAAATTGAATGGCCGAATGGTAAACGGGTTACTATTTTAGCTGAAGGGAGATTAGTTAACTTAGGTTGTGCAACAGGACACCCTAGCTTTGTAATGAGTGCATCTTTTACCAACCAAGTAATGGCTCAAATCGAGTTATGGGAAAATCGCAAGAATGGAAAATATAAAAATCAAGTCTACTTACTACCAAAAGTTTTGGATGAAAAAGTAGCGCGATTGCATTTAGATAAGCTCGGGGTAAAACTCACCCAACTTACAAAACCACAAGCCGATTATTTAGGAATTCCAATCACTGGACCTTTTAAGCCTGATATTTATCGGTATTAATTCACCTTAAAAGCATGTTTTTAGCTCATGTTTAGTGGGATCGTTAGCAGTCAAGGCCTTTTAACAAAAGTTCGATCTTTCCCAAATTATTTTCGAATTGTTGTACAGCATGGCAATACAAAGAATAAGGTACAGATCGGCGATTCTTTGGCGGTTAATGGTTGCTGTTTAACTGTCGTTGCTAGTCGAAAACAGGCCTATGAATTTGATATTTTAAGGGAAACTTGGCAACGAACGTGTTTACGCTATGTTCGCATACCTGAACGAGTAAATCTAGAATACTCCTTACGTTTCGGTGATCCTATTTGTGGTCATTTAGTTGCAGGACATATTGATGGGGTAGGAGAAATCATTTCTTATCGCCAAAAGGATTCTGATATCTTACTGGAAATTAAACCTCCAAGAAATTTTATGTCTTGGATTGTAAGCAAAGGGTCTGTAGCAATTGATGGAGTAAGTTTAACAGTAGCCGAAACTAAAAAAACACGCTTTGGAGTTTGGTTAATTCCTCATACGTTGAAGTTGACGACGCTCGGATGGAAACGCAAAGGTGATTTTGTAAATCTAGAAGCCGATATACTAGCAAAATACACACAAAGACTTGTAAGCGGTAAATATTAATAGCAAAATGAATCCTGTGCTTGAAAAATTATTGGCATTACAAGAAAGGGATGTGCGCCTCGCTCGTCTTGGCGCAGAACAGTCCCGTCTACCAGAAAAAAAGACAAGCTTTGATCGACAAGAAAAAATGGCTAGTGAAACTGTAGATCAAGCAAAAGCCGCAACTAAACGAATTGAAACAGACCGACGAAAATTAGAAATGGAAGTGAACGGGAAACAAGACCTTATTCGCAAATATAAAAATCAACTATTAGAAATTAAAAATAACGAGCAATTCCATGCCCTGCAACATGAAATCACTGCTGTCGAAAATGAGATTCGGAAGATCGAAGATGTGGAACTCGACCTTATGGAAAAATCAGAGCAAGCACAGGTAATAGTCAAAGAAGTAGAAGCACAATTAAAGGAAACAACCCTGCGTCTTCAACTTCAACGTAAGGAGTTAATCCAGAATGAAGAGATTATTGCCAAACAAATTACTGCCTTAAAAGATGAACGTGCACAACTTGCTTTGAAGTTAGATGAAGATATTTTAGATCGCTATGAACGTATTTTTCATAGCAAACATGGCGAAGCTATGGTCCGTATTATCAATGGAATGTGCAGCGGTTGCCACCTAAAGTTAACCGCACAGGAGATCCATCATGCCCAATATGGAGCTGATTTGACTGCTTGCACCAATTGTGGACGTATCCTATACTGGGTGACTGAATAGATTAAGAAGTTAGATAAATATAGTAGAAAATAACCAACCATTTTACATTTTATTTTAGGGGGCAGATCATCGCTCTATCTCTTGCTTGCAAGAAATAGAGAGGAAAGTCCGAGCTCCTCAGGCCAGGTTTCCCTTCGATAAGAAGGGGCACGCTGTTAGCGTAAGCACAGCGTTGACGGAAAGTGCCACAGAAAATAGACAGCCTCGTTCTTTGCAAACAAAGAATGGGGTGATGGTGAAAAGGCGGGGTAAGAGCCCACCGGCTAGAGAGTAATCTTCTAGCGCATGGAAAACCCAAACCGGAGCGAGACCAAATAGGGGACGAAACCGAGCAAGGCCTGACTCGTAAAAAAGTCCCGGGTAAGGTCGCAGCTTGGAAATTCTGGGCTATCCTGGAGCAATTTAGGATAACCTTGAAAAAAGAGCTCCACTCATTCTAAATATTATTTAGGATTGAAGAGGAAGAGAAATGATGATCACGATCGTAGATGTGAGAAGCTACACTTCTTGTATCTAGGATTGAACAGAACTCGGCTTATCGCCCTCGAATTTTAAAACTTGAAAACTTGTTTATTTAAGAAGCCTTTAAATGATATACGATATATTTTAAAATATATCCTCGAAACTTCAAAGCTTTTTAAAGCATGAAAACCTATGTTCTATTGTGGTTCGCGTTTGTCTTCTATGCGGCAAGCCTTTTATTTGCTCTTTGGCGTCTCACATTGGGCAAGCCCTATCGCTATTGGCCAAAACTTATTTTGGTGTTACCCGGTTTTCTTTTGCATACGTTTTATTTATGGGACCGTGGCTTTTCACAGGGACGTTGTCCGGTGACCAATCTTTTTGAAATCTTAATTTTTATTACATGGTGCCTTGTGGCTTTGCATTTAGTAATTACAATTACTAAGCATATTAACTATCTAACAGTATTTTATATGCCCATTGTACTGGTTGTGCAGCTAGCGGCATTAAGTGTCCCTATGGATCAGCCAAACTTTGGGTCTTGGAAAGAAGGCCCTTGGCTAGGCCTTCATGCCTCCACGATTATTTTGGGTTACGCTGCCTTTGCGTTAGCAGGTGCCGTAGCATTTATGTACTTACTTCAGGAGCGACAACTTAAAACGCATCGGCTTGGCACAAGCTTTATGCTTCTGCCTCCTATCTCTAGACTGGAATCATTACAAAGTTGGTTGCTTGTGACAGGATTTTTGCTATTAACCATCGGACTTTTAAGTGGTTTTGCTTGGTTATATATGATCCACAAAAGTTTACTTCAAACAGATGCTAAATTTTTTTGGTCGTTAGCAGTTTGGGGTATCTATTTTATTTTAATACTTAGTCACTATTTATGGGGTTTAAATGGCCGCCGAATGGCGTGGATTAGTATCAGCAGCTTTGTTTTTGTACTCAGCACATTTTGGGTCGCAAACGTATTGTCACAGTTTCATCGATATTAAATGAATCCTCCTTTAGATATTCTAACCATAGGACTTAATCATCGTACCGCCCCTGTTGAGGTTCGAGAGCGTTATGCTATTCCAATAAAGGAAATTGTTTCTTCTCTTAAGCAATTAACAGAAAACGGTGTTATCCTCGAAGCTATACTTCTATCAACATGCAATCGAACAGAAGTTTATGCTGTTTGTAGCTGCTACGAGAAAGCCTCCCAAATTATTTTTGATTTTTTGAAGGGTCGATCTGGTTTTTACAGTGCAGAAGGCAAAGAATTTTATACCTATAAGTTCCCAGAGAGCGTGCAGCATCTCTACGCGGTAGCTTCTGGCCTTGATTCGATGGTAGTTGGTGAAACCGAAATTCTTGGACAAGTAAAGGAATTCTATAGTTTGGCTCACCAAGCCCATCAAACTGGATTTGCTCTTAATAAACTCTTTCAAAGTGCATTTTGTGTTGCCAAAGAGATTCGTTCTCGCACACGGATTGGAATGGGAAGTGTTTCTGTAGGATCGGTAGCCGCAGATTTAGCAGGCCAGATTTTTGGAGATCTAAAAAATCGTACCGTCCTGCTCATGGGAGCAGGAGAAATGAGTGAGACTACCGCACGTGCTCTTCAAAGTCACGGAGTTCGCTCTTTGATTATAACAAATCGTTCAGAGGCTCGCGCTTCAAGCATGGCTAAAAATCTATGCGGTCGCACAGTCCCGTGGGAAGTTTGGGATATGGAATGCGATCAAGTGGATATTGTCATTAGCTCTACTTCGGCGCCCTATCTAATTATTACACGAGAAAAGTTAGCCCCGATGATATATCGGAGAAATGGCGTGCCGCTTTTCCTTATCGATATTGCCGTGCCGCGCGATATTGAACGCGATGTAAATCAATTGCCGGGGGTTTATTTGTATGACATTGATGATCTTCAGGTTATCGCGGATCAAAATCTTGCTGCACGCCACCAAGAGATTGCTGTTTGCAAACAAATCATCCGCGTGCATGTC
>CAZNSF010000311.1:0-3684 GCA_964575565.1 uncultured Verrucomicrobiota bacterium
TCGAAGAAGAAACAGTTCAAGAAACAGACGCTCGATTTACTCTAAAACAAGCCATGCCTTTAAAACTGGAATCCCATGCCAAGATTAACTTGTTCCTTCAAGTATTCGAAAAACGCGCGGACGGCTTCCATGCCATGCGAACCCTGATGTTGCCTATTTCTCTAGCGGATACTTTAACCTTTGATCTTATAAAAAAGCCCCGTATTGAAATTGAATGTTCTGATCCGTTGCTGCCCACAGATAAAAATAACCTTGTTCGACGTGCAGCCGAATTACTCCAGTCACGCTACGCACCTACAAAGGGCGCGCGTATCCATATCCAAAAACGCATCCCCATTGGCGCAGGGCTTGGTGGCGGATCATCGAATGGTTCTACTGCTTTGATGGGACTCAATCATCTCTGGAACCTTAATTTACTGGAAGATACCTTGGAAAACCTAGGCGCCGAGTTTGGTTCCGACACAGCTTTTTTTATACGTAACCGTCCTGCTTTTTGTGAAGGTCGAGGTGAAATCCTTACACCTTTTCCATTCCAAATCTCGTTCCCAATTTTTCTACTTAATTTCGGCTTTGGCAGTTCGACCGCATGGGCATATAAAAACGTCCAATTAGAAGTGAAAAACGAAGAATCATCTTCCACTCAACAAATTCTTGATGTTCTTTCTGAATCCGAAAAATTGGATCCTCAATTCTCAATTCTAAATTCTAAATTCGTTTTCCAAAATGATTTAGAAGAACCCGTCTTTCGGAAATTCCCAATTTTGCGGATCGCTAAAGCTTTTCTAAGCGTTCAATCTGGCGTTGTGGGGACCATGATGTGCGGCAGCGGTTCTACGATCATGGCCGTCTTACGCTCTACGGAAGATAACGAACATCTTCGCGAGACAGTTCTTAAACAATTTGGGGATTCGATTTGGACATGGGATGGCTCTGCACTTCCTTCTGTAGAATGATCATAAATTTCGTGACGCAGAGCCTTGTAGATGTTTTACTCACCAAAGCATGAAAGCACTATTGGCACTTGAAGATGGCACAATCTTTAAAGGAGAAGCCTTTGGCTCGCCCGGAACGGTCTTGGGCGAAGTTTGTTTTAATACTTCCATGACGGGTTACCAAGAAATCCTTACCGATCCCTCTTACAAAGGTCAGATTGTAACGATGACCTACCCCCTCATTGGTAACTACGGGATAAATACTCTCGATGTAGAAAGCGAAAAACCGCAGGTTTCTGGATTCGTAGTACGAGAATTATCACGAATGTTTTCTAATTGGCGTGCTGAAATATCCCTTGATGATTATCTACGCCAAAATCATATCCCTGGCATTCAAGGCATTGATACGCGCGCGCTCACCAAACGCCTCCGAAGCCGCGGTGCAATGAAAGGAATTCTTACCACCGAATCCATGAGCGACACAGCAGCGATCGAAAAAGCGCGCCAATGGCATGGTTTGGTTGGCGTGGATTACGTTAAAGAAGTTACTTGCGCCGCTACCTATGATTGGGATTCCAAAGATTCTTACAGTCGCCGCTGGCGAATTCCTGGCACTTCGAACGCTGTCGGCGGCGCACCGCACTCCGATGGAGAAGATCATGGCAAAGGCGCAGAAACCTATCGTTGGAGTTTACCGCCCGTGCGATATCGTATTGTAGCGTATGATTTTGGGATGAAACAAAATATCTTACGGCGCCTTCGCCAAAATGGGTTTAAAGTAAAAGTAGTGCCTGCTACCACGCCTGCAAAAGAAGCTCTTCAATCAAATCCCGATGGGATTTTCCTTTCGAATGGACCAGGTGATCCCGCGGCAGTAGATTACGCAACTAAAGCTGTGAATGGGTTAATCGGCAAAAAACCGATTTTTGGAATTTGTTTGGGCCATCAAATTCTTGGGTTAGCTTTTGGTGGAAAAACTTTTAAATTAAAATTTGGTCATCGTGGCGGCAACCAACCCGTAAAAGACCTTCCTTCCGGTAAAATTTCTATTACCTCGCAAAACCATGGATTTGCGGTAGATCCAAAATCTTTGCCAAAAGATGTGGAGCAAACCCAAGTGAATCTGAATGACCAAACATGCGAAGGTTTTCGTCATCGAGAGCTACCCATCTTCTGTGTTCAATACCATCCCGAGGCTTCGCCCGGTCCTCACGACGCAAGTAATCTTTTTGCTGAATTTGGATGGTTAATTGAAAAGAGTAAATAACATAGGTGTAAGGTAAGGGAAAACTATAGGAACCTACATTGATTTCTATGTCGCAAATTACTTTTACGTCTTCACTGCCATATTGTGATCGAAGGCATTACCTTACCGAAGATGATGTCAGGATCTTATTAGGACGTTTACCTCCTGAAACATACTATCGGCTTCGTGCTGTACATTTTAACGATCGAAGCGAAGGAGTACGGCTTCTTGGATATGTTAACTGGGGCCATCGCGAAATAGCTATTTGCGCTCTGCCACCAAGAGTAAGTTTAACACGCTTTCTTGTCCAAAGACAGTCACCATCACAATTTGGTGCTAAGAAAAATTGCCAATGGCCAACGCTTGCCGTGCGTCGATTTCTGCTTTACGATGTTTTCTTACATGAACTAGGTCACCTGCAAATTGTTCGTAAAAATACAGACAATAAAAGAAAGAAGTTTGCATTAGAAAAATTAGCTCAAGAGTTTGCAGATTACTGGCGTCAAGAACTCTGGGCTACATATTTTAATCATCCAGACCCAGTTCATAATGCACCCGATATGGAAGAAAAACTGCATGTACAAGAACCGTTTAAAATTAGCTCAACAGTACAAGCACTCGAGTAACTTCATATATGTTTTTTAATAGACAACTATTCGCCACAAAAAAGGCACAAGACAACTCTTGCATCGTTTCTTGCACAGATTAAGGAATATGGGTTAGCATGGCTTTATGTGTGGCATTGTTGGCTATATTGGCAAGCATCCGGCTGTACCCCTTTTAATCGAAGGATTACAGCGGTTGGATTATCGCGGTTATGATTCAGCGGGCTTAAGCACCATTGATCAGGGTCACATTCAGACCCGTAAAAAAATTGGCCGAATCGAGGCGCTTACCACTCTCCTCCAACAACAACCTCTTAGCGGTACTATTGGAATTGGTCACACTCGTTGGGCTACCCATGGCCCACCCAGCGATATCAATGCCCACCCTCATTTAGATGCTTCCGGTAAAATCGCCCTTATCCACAATGGAGTGATCGAAAACTTCCAGACGATCAAAGATATGTTGGCAGCCGAAGGACATACCTTTATTTCAGCCACGGATACAGAGGTCTTGGCCCATCTCATAGGTCATTACTACACTGCAAATAAACGTTTTGATGAAAAAGGATTAATCGAAGCTATTCGAGCGGCTTTACGCGAAGTAATTGGCGCCTATGGCATTGCCGTATTATGCTCCGATTGTCCTACCATCATAGTCGGCGCGCGGCGTGGCAGCCCGCTTGTTGTTGGGATTGGTAAAGATGAAAACTTTCTCGCCAGCGATGTAAATGCCATCGTGGCCCATACGCGCGATGTAGTTTATCTCAATGACCACGATCTTGTGATTATCCAACAAAAAAGTTTCCGTGTGGAGCGAACCGATGAACGCGAAGCTAAAGTCCAGATTAGCAAAGTGGAACACGATGTCGCGGCATCCGAAAAAGGTGAATTTCCGCACTAC
>CAZNSF010000312.1:0-2942 GCA_964575565.1 uncultured Verrucomicrobiota bacterium
AAACTCTAGAAAAAATCAAATTGGGAGTGTACCACAGACCATTTGTTGGGCGACTATAAAACAGAAAATAGAAAACAAAAACAGGTCAATCCAACATACATTCATTTTCGCTACAAAAAGATATCGTAAAATTTATTTCCATTTTTGTGTCATACGAACCATCTCATCTTCGCCAAGAGGTGCTTTATGCTTTACGCGAAGGCTCTCGACCCATTCCCTAGCAAAGTCACGCTGGAGCCGCCCATTGATGACGGCGGTAATGCACATGGCTATCAGCGCACCCAAGCTTGCCAGTGCCATATCCTTGTGTGCATCCCATGGGTCGCCTTGGGTGCCGAGATAAGCCTGACCAAGTCCTCCACCAAACACCACGGCCACAGCCCATTCGAACAACTCAAAAAGCATGGATGTAGACATGGTTAGATCGAGAGGCAGGAAATATCCCCAAAACCCGCGCACGTTGACCACACGCAGGAAAACTTCGCGTATAGGGTAAGCGATGAAGAAACCATAACAAAAATGAACGATGCGATCGAAGTTATTTCGTTCCCACCCTACGATACTATTGAAGGAACGTCCGGTAAAACTTTGAAACCACACGTTGTAGGGCACTTCCGAATAGGTGTAATGAGCACCCACCTGATGCAGACACATAAATATAAAGATCAATGTGTAGGATATACGCGAAAACAACAGACGCCGATGATACATAGCCAGGAAGACAACCATTAAGATAACAAGAGCATTTTCCAACATCCAAGGCTCCCGGTACCACGGATGGATTGCTAGCGCAACCCACCAAATGCCAAAAAGCGTGGCTAGGATCAGCAGATATTTTCGATGTGATACAAACATGGTTTTACTCTAACCATTCATGGAAAAGGTGGACAGCAAAATCCATTAGGGATGATTAGGGCTAGCAGTAGGCGCAGCAACAATAGCTTCGGTGACAATTTTATGTTCCATAATAGAAGCCTTGATGGTTGGGATTTCTGAAGCAACTTTCCAAAATTGATTCTGATAATTTTTCCAATCGGCAAGGACCGTTTTGGCCTTAACGCTTTCGGTAAGTTCGAGATGTCGGTAAATCATTGATTGTATAATCACCACATCCTCCACCTCCAAACGCGAAAGCTTAACTACTTCTCGATTGTAACGTTCTTGGAAGTTACCGGTTTCATCTAGCACATAAGCTACCCCGCCGGTCATGCCAGCGCCGAAATTTTTGCCCGTAGGGCCAATGATAATAGCCAGCCCATTAGTCATATACTCACAGCCATGATCGCCGCAGCCCTCTACAACGGCTTGACCGCCGGAATTTCGCACACAGAAACGTTCACCTGCGCGGCCAGCCGCAAAAAGATATCCGCCGGTGGCTCCGTACATTACGGTGTTACCAATAATAAAATTATCGGCAGCAATAAATTTAGCGTTAGAAGGCGGCATGATAATGATTTCGCCGCCGTTCATTCCTTTACCCACATAATCGTTGCTTTCGCCTACCAAGACGATTCGCACCCCGTTACATAGGAATGCACCGAGAGATTGCCCAGCAGTTCCTTTTAAACGTAGTTCAACTGTACTAGGCGGCAGCCCCTTATCGCCATAACGATAAGCAATTTCACCAGAAAGCTTAGTAGCAATCGAACGATTCGTGTTTTTGATATTATACTTCAGTACAATAGGCGAAAGACCAGCAATGGCATCCTTGGCATCTTGGAGAATCGTATCATCCAGTGGTTTATCGATTCGATCGTTGCGCTCACGAATGTGATAGCGCGGGCTACGCTCATTTTCTGCTTGGGCTAATAACGGTCGAAGATCGAGTGTATTGGCTTTTGGATGATCTGGTACTTGGCGTTGCTCCAAATATTCGGTGTGCCCAATAATTTCATTCAGAGAACGTACTCCCATGGATGCTAAAATTTCGCGAACCTCCTGGGCTACTCCATTAAAGAAGTGAACTACCATATCGGGCGAACCTTTGAATTTAGCGCGTAAACGTTCATCTTGGGTTGCCACACCAACCGGGCAAGTATTAAGATGGCATTGCCGAACATATACACAACCTGTTGCAATCAATGCTGCGGTGCCGAAATTATATTCTTCAGCTCCCAAAATGGCAGCAATCACAATATCGCGGCCAGTTTTCATTCCACCATCGGTTCGAAGAGTAATTCGGCCGCGTAAATCATTAAGAACAAGTGTCTGTTGAGCTTCTGCAATGCCAATTTCCCATGGTGAACCTGCATTCTTGATCGAAGAAAGCGGAGAAGCACCTGTGCCGCCATCGTGCCCGCTAATGAGCACCACATCAGAATAAGCTTTGGCTACCCCTGCAGCGATTGTTCCAACCCCTGCTTCCGCTACCAATTTAACACAAACCTTTGCGCGAGGGTTAGCTTGTTTAAGGTCGTAGATCAGTTGAGCTAAATCTTCGATAGAATAAATATCATGATGCGGCGGCGGTGAGATTAGCGTAACACCGGGCACTGAACGACGTAACCGCGCAATGAGGGGAGAAACTTTATGACCCGGTAATTGACCGCCTTCGCCCGGTTTAGAACCTTGCGCCATTTTAATTTCTAATTCTTTAGCCGATGCAAGATATTCGGGCGTAACTCCAAACCTTCCTGAAGCAACTTGTTTAATCGCGGAATTAGCCGAATCTCCATTGGGGCGAACATGGAAACGAACAGGATCTTCTCCTCCTTCACCAGAATTCGATTTACCGCCAATGCGGTTCATGGCAATGGCAAGCGTTTCGTGGGCTTCCGGGCTTAATGCTCCCAGGGACATTCCTGCAGTCGTAAAACGGCGGCGAATTTCTTCGGCTGGTTCTACTTCGTCGATCGCTATCGGTTCATCAACGGACTTAAACTCAAGAAGATCTCGTAGGGCAAGAGGAGATTGTTCTCTTACGGCTTTTACATAAGCACGAT
>CAZNSF010000313.1:0-7045 GCA_964575565.1 uncultured Verrucomicrobiota bacterium
TGGAGAAGAAGCCGCCTTCTTATTTTTTTGTAAATGGCGTCCTTGTTTAAGATCATCAATAGCAATAAAGAGGGTGTCCTCTTCAATTCTCATTTCGTAGCGAAAGATATTTTCTTTCGATGCTTGTATTTTTTCGTAGTACAAACGAAATGTTTTTTCGGCATATTTTATGGGCGCATTTGAATTCGAACCACTCGCCGAGCGAAATTTTTTGCGTAACTCCGGAAAAAAACAAGCCATCCCAATCACCGCAAGCACAAGGAGAATAGCAACGGTTGTCTTGATAGGACTAGAGCGGCGAGCTGAAGAGGTCCCTGGTTTTTGTTGCGAAGGCGCTTCTTTCGAAGAACTTCTGGCCTCCTCCTCTTCCTCATCTACTACAGTAATTTTAGTAGTGCCAATCGTAAGAATATCTCGTGCCTGAAGAGTAGCTTTTTTTACAGCCTTACCGTTTACTTCGATGCCATTAATGCTATTGCAGTCCTCGATGAATACTTGGTCATCTTCTGCATAAAGCTTTGCGTGGCGACCAGAAATACTTTCATCATCCAATACTATCTCATTATCTTTCCGTCGCCCAATTTTCACCTCGTGATCTTCTACTTCGAATGCAAGACCTTTCCCTTTGCCAGATGTAACAAGAAATTTCATATAAAGGCTCTTATCATTACCATTCTAAAACATCATTACACTCCACAAGATTGCCACATAATTTATGAGGAGGCAATTCGATAACATCATGGGTCGATGGCGGTCCTGCAATCACACGCCATGGCTTTATGGCCACTTCTAATCCGAGAACTTTTTTCTCTCGGTCTACAAAAATCAAATCAAGGGGTTGGCTCATAAACCATGTGTGAATGGCGCGACAACGAGGAATAATCAAAGCATCGAAATCATTAAAGCTTTTTCCGATCATTCCAACTCCTCTTTGCCAAAAGCTCAAGGCTAGATTAGGTCGTTCAGCAAGGGTCATGTTCCGGGTAATGTTTCGGAGCATTAGAAAAGACGATGGAAAATTTGCAAGAGCACAGGTCCAATCAAAATGATAAGCGCAGCTATAAAAATAAAAACTAACGGGAGAAGCATTTTTGTTGGCGCCTGATTAGCTAGTGTTTCTGCGCGTTGAAATCGTTTTGTTCGTAACTGATCGGATTGAATTCTTAAGATACTCCCCAGACTTACCCCAAGTTCATCGGCTTGGATCAAGGCATTGATGACTGTTGAAAGATCTCCTAAATTTACGCGGTCTCTCATTTCCTTAAGAGCTTGCCGCCGTGTACGACCCAATTTAATGCTGTGGAAGACACGCAGCATCTCTTCATTGAGAGCATCTACCTTGCGGCGATCGATAATTTTGGCTAGCGCGCTCATAAAATCAAGGCCCGCTTCTACGCAAAGCGTTAATAAATCGAGCACAAAAGGCAGTCCACGTTGGATGATCTTATGGCGTGCGATAACTGCGCCACGTAACCATATATTTGGATAAAAAAAAGCGCATAATACAAGAATGATCACCAGTAAACTAATCCCGCGCGCAGCAAGAAGGCCAAATGTTAAACTAACAAGTCCAAGCCAAATTTGGGTTAATACCAGTTCTCGCCCCGTGATAAGGCCGTCGTATCCCGCAGAAATAATTTTATGATCCAGTTCTTCGAAACGCCGTCTAAAGAATGAACTTCGAAACGCATTTTGAAAAAAGACCGTGAATGGCAATACCGCACGGATAATAACTGGAAGAGAACGCTCGAGCCTGCGGCCATCTGCTAAAATGATGTACTGCACCTGCAGACTAAGTCTGCCAAGATAATAAACGATACTCCCCGCACAAATAGCTGCTAAAACTCCAATGAAAGTTTCGGTAAACTGTTGAGTTTGGAGGTCCATATCAGTCAGTTATAGGTAGATTACACATCGATCTTTACAATCTTGCGAATAAAGTAGAAACCAATGGCCACAAAAAGGAGCATAATAAAAATCATCAAGATCCCTAACGGAGCTCGAATAAATTCTTCCATCATCCTAGGCTGTAGAAAATAGAAGGCTACTCCTAGTAAAAATGGCATCATCCCGATGACCCAGCTCTGTAGCCGCCCTTGCGCGGTTAAACTTTGGATACGGCCTTGCACCCGCATGCGCTCGCGGATAACGGTTGCTAAGCGATCAAATACTTCGGTAAGGTTACCTCCTGTCTGCCTCGCTGTTTCGATCCCTGCAAGAACAATCTGTAGATCCTCGCTGGGAATGCGCTTTTGGAGATTTTCAGCTGCAGCCTCAAATTTTACGCCGAGACGGACTTCGCGCAAAAAAAGATCGAATTCTTGGGAAATTGGATCGCGACGCTCCTGAACAACAGATTCAAAAGTCTGAAGAATACTAAAACCTGCCTTTAAAGCATTGCTCATACTCAAAAGCGCATCCAAGAGTTGAAGATCGAATTTACGCAAGCGAAGGGCAGTCGCTCGTTTAATACCGAGTCTTGGCAAGAGAGAAGCGAACAAACCTAGAATAAACGCAATCAGAATACTTATTGCAGTCCAAGGGAGAGAATCGAAACGTCCTATAAAAAATAAAGCCAAGAAAAATATTACAGAGAAACAAATAATAGAGGCTTGCAACACACGTTGAGGCGGCATACTGCTGAACATGCCGTAGAGATCCCGTTCTGTACGTTCCACATATTGTGATTCATAAGCCGAGTACCATTGGTTGAATATCAAGCCAACCGCATACACGATGCCCATCGTTCCTATCCCTGCAAGAATACTAATAAATATAGAGTGCATGGTCTTGTTTTTAGCCTAGATAACATCGGTTCGATTAAAGATTTGCGGGTCTAACGAAAGACCGCGTATTTTCACTTCCTCAAAGAACGTAGGGATACAATTAGTTGCTGTAAAACGGCCTATCACAGAACCATTTTCGCTGATCCCGCTTTGCACATACTTAAAGAGCTCTTGCATGGTAATGATATCGTTCTCCATCCCTACAATTTCAGTTACACTAGTAATTTTTCGTGTGCCATCGCTAAAACGATCTTGTTGGATAATGAGATGAATCGCAGAAGCTACTTGCTCGCGAATAGCGCGGACAGGCAAGTCCATCCCAGCCATTAAAACCATGGTTTCAATACGCGATAACGCATCGCGCGGAGCGTTAGCATGGACAGTGGTCAAAGACCCATCGTGCCCTGTATTCATGGCTTGCAACATATCAAGCGCTTCACCTCCACGACATTCCCCCACTACAATACGATCGGGCCGCATACGCAAGGCATTACGAACCAAATCACGAATGGTAACGGCGCCTTTGCCCTCAATATTCGGTGAACGAGCTTCGAGGCTTAAAACATGGTGTTGATGCAAGCGAAGTTCAGCAGCATCTTCGATGGTAACAATTCGTTCTGTGACCGGCAGAAAGCTGCTTAATACATTGAGAAGTGTGGTTTTGCCAGAACCCGTGCCGCCTGAAATAAGAATATTTTTACGAAGTTGAATGCAAATTTTAAAAAATTCTGCCATGGGAGAAGTTAACGAACCGAACCGAATCAAATCCGAAATCTGATAAGGATTTTTTGCGAACTTTCGGATGGTTACGCATGGCCCTTTGAGCGAAAGAGGGGGAATGATCGCGTTTACGCGCGAACCATCCTTAAGGCGCGCATCCACCATAGGTTGGCTTTCATCAATTCTGCGTCCAATCGGGGCTACAATCCTCTCGATAATTCCCAAGAGTTGTTGCTCATCTAAAAATTGGCTTTCGGAAAGAGTTAACCGTCCATTTTTTTCGTAATAAATAGAGTTTGGTCCGTTGACCATTACTTCAGTGACTTCAGGATCTGCCAGAAATGGTTCCAGAGGCCCAAGCCCAATCGCTTCATCATACACATCGCCTGCAAGCTGCCCTTTGGAAACATTTTTTGGAATTTTATCGCCTAAACTATCAATAATTTCATCAATCGTCTTTCGAGCTTTTGTGGAGAGATCATCATCTTTGGATCCGGCCATTACCAATCGCTTAAGGTCTAAACGCTTAAAAAGTTCCTGATGTATTTCCTGCCGTATAGTACGATACGCCTCGCGCTTACGTTTTTGAACATCCGTAAAAGGCTTATTAATCTGTGGATCTATTGAGGGAGGAGAGGCCATAGCTCCAACGGGTTCGGCAGGGGGGATGGGCAAACTTTCTTTGGGCGCTTCCTTCAGTTTTTCCAAGGGTTGTGATGGTGCTTTATCTTTTTTGAGCGGGAGAATTTTTGTAATCGGTTGACCATTGGAAGAAGATTCTTCGAGATAAAGGGTGTATTCCCCCATCCGCACTCTATGGTCGGGAGTAATTTTTATCGGACGCGCCAAGCGGGTGTTATCCACAAAGGTACCATTGGTGCTTCCCGTATCTTCGATGACCACTGCATTCCCATCGCAATGTAACACAGCATGGATCGAAGAAACCGATCGATGATCAAGAACAATTTCGTTTTGTTGAGAACGGCCAATATGGTAATCGCCCCTTTCGAGTGGTACGACTCGCAGGATTTCATCATCCCACCAAATTTTTACCTGCAAAGACATGGTAAATAGATAAATCTCTTAAAAATCGTGTATACTTTCTAACGAGATGTTCCACCCTTTAACCGTTCTTGCCGCGCATCGTTAAACTCGCTTACTTTCTTTTCCAGATAGTTAAAATTAATATTGGTAAGATCGCGCGCCGAACTTACATCGGCAGGGTTTCGCAGTGTAAGTGTCAACCGTCCTTTCTGCATCGCAAAAACCAGCATCTCGGCCTCTTTGGGTGTTACTAAAAGGGTCACTGTGGAATAAGAAGTCGCTCGCCGAACATCAGCGCCTCCACGAATACCTGCCTCCATTAGGCTTCGCGCTGTTTCCTTGCCGGTGGCTAGAACTGTTACATTTTGTAAAATAGTTAGGGTTACCATATCCACTTGAGGATCCCCTTTCATCGAAGGGAATGTAAATGTCCCAAGAATATCTACGTGATCATTGGGTTCCACTAAACCAGTCACTGAAGAAGTAATATCTACTGCAATAGAAACAGCGCGTTCATTTTCATTGACCATGGAAGCTAGATTGCCTCCTTTTTGTTCATCTCCAACAATATCGGACCACAAGATGTATGCATCCTTGCGGATAGTACTTTGGAATTTGCGGCCTACCAGGAGGTCAACCTGATTAGGCAAGATATTGCGAGAGTTGACCCCTCTTGTAAGTAGATCTTTTTTTGCAAGCAACTTGAATTTTGTTTTTTCTGTAAGAATGGTTCCTTCGGGAATATCCTCTGCAGCACATAACACCTCCACGGTTTCGAATTGCTTTTTATATTTGGCAAACTCGCTTTTGATGTAAATCTTAGTTAAAAGCATTGCAGCTACGCCCGCGATAACGGCAATTATAAGGATAAGTTTTTCTTTCATAGAAATCAGATTTTAAAATAGGTTTATTAAATCGGCTACGGTTTTTTGCATAACAAAGTGATGAGCACCTGGTTGGGCGATGAGCCGGGTTTAGCTTCTAACCAACAGACCTTACCCTTTTTGGCCAGAAGTGCAAACCCAGAATCTGCTATTTGCAAAGCAAACTTTTCTGTTAATGGTTCTACTGCCCAACCGGAATCTGCTAAATGTTCTTGGCACATTTGGAGGGCTCGCTCCACATTGGCTTGAGGAATGATGACAGCGGCAAATATAAATTCTGTATTTACATGCTCTACCACTAGTTGCGGCTCTTGCATGGGATCCAAAACAGGCAGTGAACTAGGCCATGGAATGGATACTTTTTGCTTCTCAAAAAGTCCAGATTCTCCTTTTAAAATAAACACCAAACACGAACGAGTGGACCCAACCGAGGAAATGAGAAAGCGTCTTTCCGAAGCCCCCTGGCCCCAAGCGCCGACGACTGTATCTTTGGAAGCTCGATAACGAAGACCCTTTTTGGGATCATCATTATTGCCACCCCCAAGTTTTTGCAATGTTTCTGTCACAGAAGCTGTGCCTGCAAGGATTTTCATTTCGGCAAGATGGCCGTTGATGCGGAATTGCCCGCCATAAATCTCTTTTGCGCCAAAAGATTCTGGGTTATCAAAATTGATATCTCCCGGACGTGTGGTATATACGCGCGCCTCGACCGGCTTTACCACTGCAAAACCGAAAAGTACAAAAAAAAGGATCGTTTGGCATTTTTGAAGAACCGCAATCCTTTCTTTCACGAAGTTTATCGTAAGAGTAATTTAAAGAGGTGTCAAGTAACAGGGCTTGACATATTTAAAAAATCAGCGAAACTTTACCTTATTATTGGTGTTCGCTAAGTTAGAATTGCTTTTTTATGCAGACTTCAAAAGTAGGGTTTGTGTTCTTATTAACTGCCGTGCTTGGCTTGGGATACAGTACTGCCCGAGGGGCTAATGTACAATTACCCAGCGACTTGGTTGCAGTGGCAGGTTCTGAAATAGATGCTTCTACTGGTTTACCGCTCGAAGTGCAGACTGTCAAAACAGGTATCCTCCTTCGTTTGGTGCCAGCCGGTAGTTTTACAATGGGAAGCGAGGATGGTGATGATGATGAAAAGCCTGTTCGCACGGTAAGCACCTCTGCTTTTTATCTTGCCAAATATCCTATTACCAATTTGCAATACGAAGATATGATTGAGAAAACTCAGGGGCCAGAAGCTAAAGCAGCTCGGAAGGCTCGACGAGGAGGAGGTTATACACGCCGAGATTTATCTCCCGTAAGTCGAATCAGTTGGAATTCGGCAAATGCCTATATTGCTTGGGTGGCAAGTGAAGAAGGAGCTGGTGGGAGTCTCTATACCATGCCTACAGAGGCTATTTGGGAGAAAGCAGCTCGAGGAGGACTTGGCCATGTTCGATATCCGTGGGGCGATGATCTAAGCGATGAAATTAAGAAACTTCATTCACCTGCTTCTTCGATTGATGTCACAGTAGGAGTGCCCAATAATTGTGGATTTAACCACATGACCAGGAATATCTTTTTTTGGTGTTCCGATTCGTATGATAGCAAAACTAAATC
>CAZNSF010000314.1:0-3153 GCA_964575565.1 uncultured Verrucomicrobiota bacterium
CTCGCCATGACCAGTAAAATCGATTGACCTCAATTTTTTATCAGGATACCACGCTGCAAAGAGAGGAGTTAAGGCAGTTTCTTTCCAGTCACGCAACTGGTAAGCCATCGATGTTTCTGATGTCTTTGTATTGTAGATAAAATTTCCTTCCCACGTGCCTGCGGGCTGATTAGCGAGAATAGTAGTGATGTGACTGTTACGAAGAGTAAAATTCGGGGAAAGCCATTCGATATCCCCTTCAAGTCCTAACGATAGTTGTCGATACTGAATCTGTTGATAGCGAAAATCCAGGTTGTGGACATCGAGATTTACATGGGAGGTAATATGATTTTCTGGCAGAAGTTTCCAATCTACTTTCCCTGCTAATAAGCCGTCGATAAGTTCAAGCCCAGACATTGGCTTCAACTTGAAGATTTGTGGAAGGGAAGCATCCAGTTGGATTGTGCCTGATCCTGTTCGAGAAGAGATATCAACACTTCCATCCAAAGTTGTTGTGGCAAGCAACTTTTCTTTTTCATTGATTCTTACCAATGACCTTTGAAATTTAAGTGTAGTAAGATCTTTTAGGTCGGCTTTGCCATCAAAGAGGAAAGTGCCATCCGAAAATTTTAATCCGAAACAATCGAGCCTAACATGCGAAATGCCCACATGCCCATCCAGTGCAAAGCGTTGTCCTTGGTTCAAAGCCGTAATTTTTGCGTTAGCATCGAATAATCCCCCCGTTAACTTCCAAGCCGCTGGTAGCTGAAGAAAAGAAGCTATAGGCAGTAAATCAAATGGGAAAATTTGTAAGTTAAAATCAGCATCTCCAGCTTGGGCGTTTGAAGAAACGGTGTTCGCCCAAGAAATTGGCATAGGTGCATTGAGATTGCCTTTGAGCAGGGGTTGAGTTGCTTGGGTAACATCAAGATCTAGCTTTGTGATTAATGCGCGAGATCGCGACCAATCGATTTCGAAAGAGTGTTCCGCAATGATTGAAATGGGTTTCCAGGTTCCAGAAGGCAATGCGGGTGTGGTTATATTTAATGGATTAGCTGAAAGTTTGCCGGTAGCCTGAAGCCAATCACCCGCCTTTCTTAAAATAAGATGACCTGCGTATTGGAGAGAAGTATTTTGGAAGTCGATTTTTTTGCTGAAAAATAAAGCGTTAAGAACGTCGCTTTGGATGGGGCCCAGTGCAATATCCAAATCAGCTTCTTTTTTAACGAGATCCAATGGGCCCACGGCATTGAGAGTAGTAAGAGGCGTATCATTTTTAAAAACTACAAGTTTGGCGTTTTTGAGAAAACTTGTCTTATTTTCAAGAGTAGAAAGGTCGAGATCTAATCGAGCAGAGAGCCCATCAAACGATTCAGCTGCAAAAGTGTTTTTTAAATGATCCAGCGTAGCATAGCCCTTGAAACTAAATGGAATAAAAGAATCATTTACCTGTACTTGAAGATGTAAACTTGTATTGCCTGTTAATGAAAAGTTCGAGGTGGAAATTGCTTTTGTAGATGGCGCGGACTTATCTTGTAAGATCAACTCTGTTTGTAGATCCATTTCAAGAGAGCTATTGGGCTTAATGTTCTTTGCTTTTAACTGTAAGTTGCGGGCGACCCATTGCTGATCAGCGTATGTATAAGTTAAACCAAGCTTCTCGATCGTAAGAGTGGAAATAGAAACAGGCCATGGGTAAGAAATATTTGTAGGAGACGTACTTTGATTGTTCGCGCTCGCTTTTTGAATGGCAGAAACTATGGAAGAAATTTCTGTCCATGAGCCATCCGGTTTTTCGGTAATATGAATGGCCGGTGAATCGACCAAGACGCTTTCGATGTGATAATTCCCCTCAAGACAAGCTTTGGCATCGTAAGTAATATCAACCGTTTTTGCTTGAACCAGAGGAGTTTCTTTGGGACCGATACACAATCCTTCTATTTTAACTGAAGAAAAAGGATGCCATTCTACATGGTCAGCAGTAATTTGAATGCCAAGCATGGCCGAAATTCGGGGAAATATAAAAGTGCGAATGCCTGAATCGGTCGTAAGATAGTAAGCAAGCCCGGCAACGCCAAAGAATAAGAAAAGGAGTGTTATGGCAGATATCTTGAGGTATTTTAGCCAACGACGTGTTTTTTTTGTTTGGGGAGGCAATTGAGATGATTCGGTCATAGTGTGTAACTTTAAAAAACCAGTTAGAAATGAGAAGCGAAAAATGAGAAATTGGAATCAAAGTAAGGATTTTCAATGGCAAGCCGCTATTATTATAGCGGCACTGTCTATGATGATGGCTTTAGTGATTAATGTAAATTTCATGTTTTGCGCTATCATATTCTTTCTGTTACATTAAGCCACTGCGAAGTAACATCCGTGAGGCAAAAATAAATGTTTTTCAAATACAATGCATAGGAAAAAAATAGTTACCGCTGTGATCCTTCTTGGCGCAGTCATCGCTGTCGCATGTTTTAGTTCTTACAACACTGCCCAGTATTCTTGTCTGGAGTGTCGTGCTACATTAGAGAAATGTTGCTTTTTTGGGATTCCCTTTCACTCGGTCACACACAATGCGTATTCGCAAGCTATTCTTTCACATGCGCCAGCTCACCAACATCAGTGGCGCTGGTGCGGTACTAAACTTAGTTATTCTCTCGTGTCGGTTACTCGCGGTTGCGGTAAACGGCATCCAATTTGGCGGCTTCCGGTATCAGTTCAGGCAGATTATGCTCGTCTCGTTTCTCCCACTGACTTGCACAAGACACTTCAGCGCATTGATTCCACGGATTGCACAGTCGCCGAAGCCGAGGTTCAGCATGTTTATGCGACCGTCCTTAATTCACGCTAAGCCTCCAACTCTATGCTCGAAGGCCGTTATGGTAATGTTCAGAAACGTATCCTGGCTGCCTGTGCTAAGGCTGGGCGTGATCCTAAAAATGTAACCCTCGTTGCTGTGAGTAAAACGCATCCACCGGAAACAGTCGATGCATTAGCTCGATTGGGAGTGCGCGATTTTGGTGAAAATAAAGTGCAAGAAGCTAAAGCCAAGATCCCTTTATGTGGTGGCAGTTTAAAGTGGCATGGAATTGGTCACCTCCAAACCAATAAAGTGCGCGATGCTGTTAGACTTTTCTCGGTCATTCATGCGGTAGATTCAATACGGGTTGCACAAGAAAT
>CAZNSF010000315.1:0-4723 GCA_964575565.1 uncultured Verrucomicrobiota bacterium
TTCAAAATTTCGGAGAAGGGACCCCGCTCAAGCGGGGCGAGATCGAACTTTATCCCGCCTTTGGCGGGACCTCGTCTCAGGCTTGGGAAGCCCACGTTCTGCCATTGAACCACACCCGCGACTCAAATGACTAAGAAATAAATAGGAGAATGCAAAATAGCGCATTTATTTGCAAGCTCATCTCCAACCATTTGCCAAGCCAACCAAAAAGCGCCTAGCCCCTTGCTTCTTAATTTGTTTTTCCAAACAGAATGCCGCATCTCTGTTTGCTGTTGCTTGAGAAAAGACCTCTTTCCAATCCTGCGCACGGCTGGTCCAATTGCTTTGGCCGCTAAGATGTTGACGAAGTCGTTTGGCTCGAAATTTTGAGCAACCAACATAATATTTCTTCAAAGATTCTGAATAAAGAATGTAAATATAATAAGTCATTTCAAAATTTCGGAGAAGGGACCCCGCTCAAGCGGGGCGAGATCGAACTTTATCCCGCCTTTGGCGGGACCTCGTCTCAGGCTTGGGAAGCCCACGTTCTGCCATTGAACCACACCCGCTTACGTGGCAAAAACCACTTCAGCACGGCGAAGGCCCGCGACGATCGCAAAGCACTCGCAATTAAGAATTAGAAATTAAGAAGGCAAGCTATAAGCTGTATGTTTTTATGATCTTGATCTTTTGAAAACTTGTAACCTATACCCTATCACCTATAACCTTACCTTGTGCAGGATATTCAAAATCAAGTTTGGCTCAGTACTCTTTATTTTCTCCTCGCTTATCTCGTAGGCTCCATCCCCTACGGCTATCTTTTTGGGAAATTGAAAGGGATTAATATCCAACAACATGGCAGCGGCAATATCGGCGCGACCAATGTAGGACGAGTAATGGGCAAAGGATGGGGTATTCTTACCTTTGTTTTAGATTTTTTAAAAGTGCCTCTTGCCGCTTTCATCAAAGACTATAGTAAAGACTGGTTTCCATTGTCTTTCACTTCTTGGGAATCATCTCTTCTAGATATCCTCCTACTCCTCGGCGCAGTAATTGGCCATAACTATCCTATCTGGTTAAAATTTAAAGGCGGCAAAGGAATTGCTACTTCTGCCGGCGGTTTATTGTGGCTGGTGCCACAGGCTTTTCTAGTCATCGCCATCACATGGATCATCACCTTCCTAATCTTTAGATACGTCTCTCTTGCCTCGATCATAGGCGCAGTAGCTCTTCCCATTTCTATTCTTATACTCAATCCCAAAAATTCTTTACTTCTTGTTTTTTCATGCTTTCTTGCTGCTATGGCTATCTGGCGGCATCGAACAAATATTCAGCGTTTACTGGCTGGCACAGAATCTTCGTGGACAAAGAATAGAAAAACTCAAAATAGATAAGAGCAATCATCCATGAAAATCACCATCCTTGGAAATGGAGCTTGGGGATCAGCGCTTGCCGAGCTTTCTCGTCGCCGATGGCATGATGTTAAATTATGGGGACGTCATCCCAAAAAAGGCGAGGCTACAGATTTAAAGGATGCCTTAGATCAATCGGAAATCGTTCTTTTGGCTATCCCTTCGCATGCCATGCGCCAAATATGCCAACAAGCAAAACCTTATATATCACCCCATACCCTGCTTGTTTCGATGGCTAAAGGCATTGAACAAGATACAGACCTGCGAATGTCGGAAGTAATCATAGATTCCACCAGCAAAAATAAAGTGGCTGTGATATCCGGACCAGGGTTTGCAGAGGAAGTAAAAGCAGGATTGCCCTGTGCAGTAGCATGCGCTGCAACGGAAGAAAAATGGGCTAAGGAGATTCAAGCAGCATTTAATGGAGAAGATTTCCGGGTTTATACTAGTGCAGATGTTGTAGGAGTTGAACTTGGCGGCGCTCTTAAAAATGTGATGGCTATTGCAGCCGGTATTTGCGCTGGTATGGGGCTTGGTGAAAGCGCGATTGCAACATTGATCACACGCGGAACCATCGAACTATCACGTATTGGGACAGCGTTAGGCGGCCATCCCCAAACTTTCTTTGGTCTAAGCGGAATTGGAGATTTAATTCTTACGTGCTCAAGCACACAAAGCCGGAATCATCAAGTAGGCAAAAAACTAGCCCAAGGACTGGCTTTATCTGATATTTTGGCCTCTCTCCACGGCACTGCTGAAGGTGTAAAAACTGCTCATTCCGTTCATCAAATTCTCCAAAAGAAAAACCTCGAGGCTCCTATCCTACAGGAAGTCTATTCAGTGCTTTACCAACAAAAGCCTGTTCGAGAAGCACTGAAGACTCTGATGGGCCGTGAACCTAAAAGAGAGTTTTAAGAACAAAATCAAATTTCTTCAGCCTACTTATTCAACAGTTTATCTAGTTCAGGATCACTAGCTACACCAAGATCAAGTGCTCTCTTGTAGTGCTTGCGCGCTAATTCGATGCTTGCTGGCGTTTGATGGGCAAAGACAAAGGCTAGATTAAAATGAGCATCTGGATAATCAGCCTGTAACTCGATTGCTTTTAGCAATTCCTTTTCAGCAGCCTCCTGATAACCTTTTTGACTGTAGGTAATGCCTAGATAATTGTGTGTTTCGGGATTATTTGGATTAATTGCAATGGCTTGTGTTAAAACACTAATAGCCTCATCGTACTTTTGTTGGCGATAATGCACAATTCCTAGAACTGAAAGAGAGAATGCATCTTGCGGATCAACTTCCAGAGCCGCTTTTAAATTCTTTTCTTATTCTTAAGTTTGATCTTGCCGAAAATGGATCACCCCTAGATTGGATAATGCAAAGATATTATTAGGCTGGCTCTGAAGAATTTTTTCGTATTTGGTAGCAGCAGTAGTCATATCACCTTTAGCAAAAAGCTGCCTTGCCTCATCGGCAAGCGCCCTATTTTCATTGGTGAGTTTAGGTGTTGGGTGAGGGTCTGGCGAAGAATGACGTGGCGAAGCAATCACACCCGTCAATTTATTCGGGTCATCCGAAGTTGACCGAAGTGTTGCCGCAGGTGTTTTTAATATCCGATTTTCCTCCTCTGAAAGCGGGGTAAGGGGGGTTGTAATGACTTCGAGTTGAGATCGGATCGATTCGGTACGAACACTTAATTCTTTTAATTCTTTTTCAAGGACTTCGCGCGCAGCCATTCGCTTGGCATCTTCACTAAATTGACGATCCACAATGGAACGTAATAAAGCATTTTCTCTCTGCAAAGTTTGGAGCACCTCCGGAGCAACGGTTGTAGCGGGGCCCGATGTAGCAATCTTCAGTTGCTGATGTGTTTCTTCCAATTCTTTTTTAAGATTCTCATTGGCTGTTTTTAGTTCTTGGTTCTCTTTTTGAGCTACCTCAAGAGCGGCTCGTGTCTGGGCAAGTTCGGCTTTTAGAGAAGCGATCCCTTCGGTACTCGAAGGCATTTCCTTTAATTTGGCCTCTGTTTCCGCTAACTGCCGTTTCAATGCATTATTTTCCTTGAGTAGAGTATCTGTTTTTTCATCACCACCCGAATAAGCTGCTTTTAAATCCGCTTCAGCCTTTTTAAGACGTTCTTCAAGACCATCTTTTTCTTCTCGAAGTTTACTTAGATCCTCGCGCGCTCGTGCGAGTTCTCGCTCAAGATTAGCAATCCGATCTGTAGATCTGGGATCGGTTGTAGGCGTTTCATCGGTAACGGCCGGCGGCGCTGGAACTACCCCTTTGGGCACGGTGTTCACTGGAGGGGTTACTACCTCAACTGTCTCTGTGATAGGTTTAGGAGGAGGTGGCGGTGGTGTAGTATCTTCTGGCTCAACCTTGCCACCTGCTTTAGTAATATGCTCCGCACAATACTGACTTCGGTAACCAATAAGATTAGGATTCCAATCTGGTGTAGTGCGTTTAATTTCCCGAATAATTTTTAGTGCTGCTGAATATCTTTCGATTGCCTTTGCGGTATCGCCGCTTTTTTCTGCGCCATCACCATCTTGAATCATAAAGTAAGCCTTTACATAATCGCTATCAGCTTCTGCAAACAAGCAAGGGACCACAGATACCATGAGGAATAAAAAGCCGCCTAAATATAAAATTTTGCGCATAAAAATTAGATCTAAAGTAAGTAACTTTTATCGAACCGTATCACCCTGCCTTAGCGTTCCTGTAAGAATATCGGCTACTACCATAGGAGATTTTATCTGATCCGTAATGCGGATACTACCTACAAAAATATCATTGCGATAAACTCCTAGTTCAGACCGAACGGGGGGAATCACTCCGCGTTCAAAATCAACAACCACAAAATTCTTTTCTTGGTTCAAAATAACGATATGGCCTACAAAGGTTGAGACCGAAGGTTGAGCTGTATCACTGGCATTAGTCTCCACCCCCTTGGGCTTTTCTGCTGTTGATGTTATCTCTCTAGGCTTTACTTCAGCAACAGGGGCTGATGGTTTTTCGGCCACTGCAGCCGCCTTTTTTTCAACTGGGGGACCTTCTTTTTTTTCCTTTACTTCTATTTTTTGACCGGTTTTTAAATCCGTAACCACTTCTTCAACAATAGGACCTTGATCGGTTGCCGTATCTGTCTTTTTTTCAGTTTCACCATAGACATCACCATAGACATTACTTGCTAAACTTATTCCCAAACCCAAAATAAATAAATACATGCCGCATGATCTTAGTTGCATAGTGGCTTCCCTTTTTTAAGAATTTAGCTGTTTAACATATCTCATCATCAAGGTCAACCCTTCAAAAGCTTTGTCTTTACT
>CAZNSF010000316.1:0-3389 GCA_964575565.1 uncultured Verrucomicrobiota bacterium
TCCATCGCGTCCGGCAGCCATACATGGAGCGGGAATTGACCCGATTTACCTACTGCGCCACAAAAAATAAGAAGAGAAATCCAAAGAGCGGCACCGCCACCTAATGCAATTTTAGCGATTTCGAGAGAGCCACTATGGCCATCATCATAAAAAAGTGAAGTGCCTGTTTTTGAGTAAAACCATAGAAGGCCAATAAAAAAGCCGATATCCCCGATGCGCGTGGTAATAAAAGCTTTCTTCATGGCTGCCGCCGCGCTCGGTTTGTAAAACCAAAAACCGATAAGTAGATAAGAAGATAACCCTACGAGTTCCCAAGCGATGAAGAGGAGAAGTAAGCTATTGGCAATGACTAAAGCTAACATGGATCCTGCAAAAAATGAGAGAAAACAAAAAAACCGGACAAAGTTTTCATCGTGATCCATGTAACCTACTGAAAAAATAAAAACAAGAAGACTTACGAGTGATACCACCAAAAGCATGATCCCAGAAAGTGGATCAAGTAAAAATCCCAAATGGACCGCTGCAGCATCTCCATACGAAAACCAGGTAAAATTTTGGTAGAAGATATGTGTCTGCCCTGCCTTCATGAGGTGCGCGAGCGCACACAACGAAAGAAGAAAAGAGCCGAGCATCGCTAAAATGACAAGCACCGCTGATAGCTTTCTCGAGCGACGCTTAAATAGAGCGGTAATTCCAGCCGCTGCAAATGGCAGGAGCGGAATCAACCAAAGGTATTTAACGATCCAAGGCATGGGAAAATAAGTTAGAAATTTAAAATTATCCTTTTAACCCCTTTATATCTTCCACATTCACGCTGCGGAAGTGGCGGTATACCGCAATGATTAATGCTAAACCAACTGCTGCTTCTGCTCCAGCAATAGCAATGGCAAAGATAACAAAAATTTGGCCAGTGGCGGTTGATGGAGTTAAGAAATGCCAAAAAGCCACTAAATTGATATTCGCTGCATTGAGCATCATTTCGATACCCACAAGAACAAAGATGGCATTACGCCGGGTTAAAGCGCCCGCAAGGCCGATACAAAAAAGAATCGCTGCTAGAACGAGATAATCGGTTAGGGTAGGCATGAAGAAATTAAGAATTAAAAATTGAGAATGAGGAATTGGAAAAGCTCGTCATCGCGAGGTTCTGTAAGGGCCGTGGTGATCTCTGTATTCTGAGATTGCTTCGGCTTCCGCGTGGCGGAATCCTCGCAATGACATTTTAAAACTAAAAATTGGAGAGAGCATTATTTTTAGATTGGTTTTTTAATTTGATTTATCTTTTTCTTTCGATTCATCCAACGCAATTACGACAGCTCCGACTAAGGCTGCCGTAAGGAGTAGGGAAATAACTTCGAAGGGAACTCCGTAGCGTGTCATAAGATTATTGCCAATATCAGCCACACTTAAGGAAGGCGGTTCGGTCGGTGGCAAAGGAGTGGCTCCCCATGGCAGCGAATAAAGGATAGCGCAGAGAATAGCAAAACTTGTGAGCCCTCCCCAAATTGCTCCGCCGCTAAAAGGACTAGTGCCTTCATATCCTGTAAGGTTCCGCGTAAGCATAATCGCAAATAAAATCAGCACCGCAATAGCGCCCACATACACAATCACTTGGATTGCGCCCAAAAATTCGGCGCGCAAACTAAAAAAGATTCCAGCAATCCCTGCAAAAAAAGCGATCAAAGCCAATACGGCATGCATGATATTTTTCTTAGTAATGGCCACAAACCCACTAGCAATCGTCCATATCGCAAGAATATAAAAGGTAATTTTCACGCTTAAAAAAATTCTTAATTCCTCACTCTCAATTCTTAATTATTTTCTTATGCATATCGATACACGCGTTTTTGGATTTTTTTGCCCATCACGAATTGGGAAAGATAATGGTAACTAGCCCCCATCAGAGCAGCGGTAATAACCCATCCTGCGAAACGAGGAAGAATATAATACCAAAGGCCTGCCGCGAAAATATTGATAAGTGCCAGCGGCAAGAGGAATTTCCAGGCGAATCCCATCAGCTGATCCACGCGCAACCGCGGGAAAGTGCCGCGGATCCAAATCATGATAAACATCAGAAAAAATGTTTTTAAGAAAAACCATCCCCAGCTTGGGATAGGTTTAGGCCCAAGCCAACCACCAAGAAAAAGGGTAACCCCAAGCCCGCAAACAGCAATCATGCTGATATATTCAGCCATGGCAAAAAGAGCAAACTTGAATCCTGAATATTCTGTGTGGTGCCCCGCAATAATTTCCGATTCGGCTTCCGGGATATCGAAGGGCGATCGGTTGAGTTCTGCAAGCGCGGCTGTAAAATAAATGATAAACCCAAAAAATCCCCACGGTTGAAAGACATACCATCCAGCAACATTATTGACCAAGTGATAAGTACAGCGCGTAACATTATCCCACAAACCTTCGGGATCTTCGATGAAATAATGCAGTGATTGCGCCTCGACAATCTTAGTAGTGGAAAGCGATCCTACAATCATTACCACCGTAAGAGCCGAAAGAACAAATGGGATTTCGTAGGAAACCATCTGCGCAATGGCGCGCATGCCGCCGATCAGCGAAAATTTATTATGCGAACTCCAGCCTGCCATGAAAATTGCTATTTCGCTGATAGATCCAGCAGCGAAAAAGAAGAGCACGCCAATGCCTAAATCTGTAGGGGTCATGTTTCTACCCATCGGAAGAACGGTAATGACTAAAAAAGCAGGGATCACTGCGAGGATCGGCGCTAAGGCATGGACAAATTTATCAGCGCGTGCCGGTACAATATCCTCTTTGGTTAAGGTTTTAATGCCATCGGCGATCGGTTGAAATAGACCCACAGGACCTACCCGATTAGGTCCAATGCGGTTTTGGATACGGCCTAAGAGCTTGCGTTCCGCCCAAGTAGTCAGTGCAAAAATAAGTGGAAAGACTAGCACAATGGGAATGATCCGTAAGATCATGGTGATAAACCCATACGACGGACTGTTTGTCATATTTACAATCCAACTGCTAATGTTTACAAAGATTTGATCGAAAAACTCGTACATAAATATTACCGCCAAGAAGATGAATAACCCAAAGAGACTTTTCAACCTTATTTGTGAAAAATTTCACAAAGTCGAAAGAAAGTTGGAATAGCTAATTTCCCAGAGAAAAACTCTTAATTCCTTTTGAAGCAAGGGTTAAGAGGAGACCATTTATTAACTCGAAAGCCGAGTTTTTTTTAAGAACCTACGAACCAATAAACTTACGAAAAAAAGACCGCCTAGAATAGAACTCGGTTCTGGTACAGGCACAATCTCGCCTGAACCCAGCCGAACAGCCCCTTGATTAAAACCTGTAAACCGAACCTGTGCCAAGAAAGTCGCTCCAGGATCAACAGTAAAGAAAATCTT
>CAZNSF010000317.1:0-4994 GCA_964575565.1 uncultured Verrucomicrobiota bacterium
ATCCCGCACATCTGGTAATGCACGAGAAATGATTACCGACATGGAATAATCTAAAAACGATCCTTTAATTTCGTCGGCAACGTTAATCTTATCTATCTTTTCGTTTTGGGCGTAGAGCGAAGTAGATAAAGCTGAAGCGCCAGTCTCTGTGGGCTGCTCATCATGAGGTGGATCGGGTTGATCATTTTTCTTCGCCATATATTTATATATTTAAAATAGAGTCAATTAGAAAATAGAGTCAATTAGAGCTTTATCTTACTTAAGCTCCATCTAAAAAGCGAGAATTTCATGTGGCAAAGTCTAAAAAAAACGTCCCACTGATAAGATGTGACCCTTGAAAACCTAGAAGAATCCTGATTAGATACAGATCCATGTCCACAAAGAAAAAAGCACCGAAAAAAGAAAAGAAAAACATTCCGATTTCCAAAGCTAAAAAAGCTCTTCCATCGACTACAAAAAAGATTGAGGAAGCTCCAAGTCCAGTTAAGGCACCTTTAGAAGTTTTAACTGAAGCTGATAAAATCGCAGCCAAACAAAGGGAAATTTCTGTTTCGGAATTCTTCCTAAAAAATCGACATCTTCTTGGATTCGATAATTCTAAAAAAGCTCTTCTTACTACCATCAAAGAAGCCGTAGATAATAGTCTGGATGCTTGCGAAGAAGCAAAAATTATTCCTGAAGTTTTAATTGAAGTAAAACAGCTGCAGGAAGACCGTTTTATTGTGGTAGTCGAGGATAACGGTCCCGGAGTTGTTCGCGACCAAATCCCAAGAATTTTCGGGAAACTGCTTTATGGTTCCAAATTTCATTCCATGAAACAAAGCCGAGGCCAACAAGGCATTGGTATCTCTGCTGCTGGTATGTATGGTCAATTAACTACAGGCGTATCCACGAAGATTACTTCGCGTATCTCTCCAAAAAAGCCTGCCCATTATTTTGAAATTCAAATCGATACCGCTAAAAATGTGCCGACCATTCTCAAAGATGAAGTCGTCGAATGGAAAAGGCCGCATGGCACACGCGTAGAAATTGAACTCGAAGCGAAGTATCAAAAGGGACGTCATTCCGTAGAAGATTACGTCCGCCAAACAGTCATTGCCAATCCGCATGTAACTTTAACGTACATTAGTCCTACTGCTGAAAAGGAAGAGTACAAACCAGCAAGCCGTCAACTACCTAAAGCGCCGCGAGAAATTAAACCGCACCCGCATGGAGTAGAGCTTGGAGTATTAATGAGAATGTTAAAATCAACTACTTCGCGCAAAGTAAAAGCTTTTTTAAGCCGTGATTTCGCGCGTGTTTCTAGCCGCGTAGCAGGCGCTATTTTAAAAGCAGCCGAAATTTCGGAAACTGCAAAGCCTAAGGCCATTGCGCATGCGGAAGCGGATAAACTTTATCGGGCGATTAATGCTACCAAGCTTATGAAGCCGCCAACGGATTGTCTTTCTCCGATTGGCGAAGAAGCTCTTTTGCAAGGCATCAAAAAAAATGTGGAAGCTGATTTTTACACTGCGATTATGCGACCCCCAGCAGTTTATCGCGGCAACCCATTCCAAATCGAAGTAGCTCTTGCTTATGGCGGCAAACTACCACCCGAAGAGCTTGTAGATTTACTGCGTTTCGCCAACCGTGTTCCCCTCCTCTACCAACAAAGCGCCTGCGCTATTACCAAAAGCGTGCTCCAAACAAGTTGGAAAAATTATGCAGTTGATCAAAATAGAGGCGCGCTTCCTTCCGGGCCTATTCTCTTAGCGGTTCACATGGCAAGTGTATGGGTACCTTTTACTTCGGAATCGAAGGAAGCTGTTGCTTCTTATCCAGAAATTATCCATGAAGTTAAATTAGCATTGCAAGAATGTGGACGGCGCCTGGAAGCCTTTATTCGGAAAGGACGGCGTGAAGCAGAAGCGCTTCGTAAAAAAGATTACATTCGTTCTTACTTACCGCACATTGGCATCGGCTTACGTGAGATCCTTCGTTTTAAAGAAAAGGACGAAAATAAAGTTTTAAATTTGCTAACTGGTATTTTGGAAAAATCTAGAGAATAAGAAATGGACTCTTTTACCATAGAGATACGAAACTCCAACAAAGGTGGAGAGAAAATCTACCTTCGCGACCTCTGTGGTTAAAAATAATTTTAATATTTATGGATAAAAAAACCGAAAAACTTATTCACGAAGCAGCACAACGTCTTTATCAAGAGATTCTAAAAAAACATGTACCTTCCATGGATTTTCCACTGCGAAGTCTTGATAATGTCCTTTACGATAAAAAGAAGGGATATTTTGAAATTGGCGATAAAGTCAAGGAACGAACCCTTAGCGTCAATACAGTTAAAACTTTTGCGCAGACTGTCCGGATGATGGCTCTTTCGCATGAAATTGTTAAAAAAGATGATATGGCAACGAAACGAGAAGCTTACTATGTCTCAAAAAATTGGGGTGAAGCCCGTTTTCTCGAACAGCCGGAATCAGATGCTATTATGGATGATATCGAAGCCCACTTTCGGTTGAACCGCGAAAAACTTGGATTTATCCCCGAAGAAAAAGGCGGTGATGTGGCTGGCAAACTCATTGTCATCGATCGAGACCCAGATAGCGGCAAAGAACTGCGTATTGATTGCACTAAATTTGGAACAGGCGCTTATTCGATTCCAATTACTTGCGAAGATCTAAAATTTGAAACTAATGCTAAATTCATTTTAGCCATTGAAACTGCAGGCATGTTTCAACGCTTGGTAAAACATAGTTACTATACCACGGCTAATTGTATCCTCATTTCTATGGGCGGTGTGCCTACTCGCGCCTGCCGACGATTCATCCGAAGACTTGCCGATCAAAAAAACATTCCTGTTTATGCATTTGTGGATGGCGATCCTTATGGCATTACAAATATTTACCGAACCTTGAAGGTCGGTTCAGGGAACAATGCCCATTTAAACCGTTTCTTTTGTGTGCCACAGGCGCGTTACCTGGGAGTTACCCCTCAAGATATTATCGATTTTAAACTTAAAGATGCCACCCATCCTTTGCAAGATGTAGATATTAAACGCGCTAAAGATGCCCTTAAAAATGATCCTTTTATTAAATCCCATAAAGAATGGCGGAATGCCATTGAACAAATGCTCCAAATGGGCGTTCGTGTAGAACAACAAGCATTTGCTAAACATGGTCTTAACCACGTAATCGAAAAATATCTTCCAGCGAAACTTAAAACTCCAGCGAAGTTTTTGCCGTAATTTCTTAATGCGGAAGACGACGGACTAGTTCGTAAAAACGATCTTCGTAACTTTCGAAAATTCCGTAGTGATGCAGTTTAGCCCCTAAAGCTTTTATTTTAACCGCATCTGCACCAATAGCCAAAAAATCTCTCTCAATTTCTTCACGCACAGCGCGGGGAACGCCTTCGATTCGATCGAGCATCTTCTGCCTTTTAAGATTCGTTAGATGTTCCGGCACCGAGTTCCGAATGGTATCGGTCGCAAATTTTAATAGGCAAATTTCCCATGCATCATCCACTCCCTTAATGACTGCAGTTAATGGATCACCTAGTTCTTGAACATGGTTTTTTACTCGCGTAGCCACAGCATCCAAATTTTCATGAACAATTTGTTCTTGAATTTCTTCCTTTCGAAATCGAAATCCAAATTTTAAAAAAGTTAAATCCTCCATGTTTTCACGCAACCACTCAAGATACTGACTAGCTCCCTCGCCAAATCCATCCAAAAGAAGGCGTTCGAAGTACGAAGGGGTTAATACTTGTGGCCGTTCTGCATGAACCCGACCTTCGCGAATACGCACTTCGTTAATGGCATCCATTTTCTCTGAAAGCAAATGGTAGTTAATTACGGTATTACCAAAAGTCTCTAACTTTTGTTGTGGAGCTAGAATTACTTCCGTATTTGCAAGGGCATACCAAATATCTTCGGGTTTAGGCATAGGTTTCTAAGCGGATGCTAGATGATCATCAATCCTTAGACAAGTGAAGAAGAAGCATTATTTCTCACAGAGGCACAGAGAAAAACATGCGTCGCCAAACTTTTATTTTATTTGCAGGCACTCATTGTTTTGCTAATTTTTTATAGAGATTATAAAGAAAGAGATTGCTTCGGGGTAAAACCCCTCGCAATGACACCGCAATAAATCACCCTAGGTAGAAATATGATAAATCATTGTCATTGCGAGCAAAGCGAAGCAATCTATTTATAAAATGGCATAGCCACTATACATAACCACCGCCTAAGGCGGTGGTTTCAATGCTCCAATGAATCCTGCTCTTCGAATACGTCTATCGACCATGTCGTTTTTGCAATATTTTATCTGGGGAAGCTGGTATGTAACCATGGGCACTTATTTAGGAACCAACCTTAAGTTTGATGGCGCCCAAATTGGTTATGCTTATGGCAGCACAGCGATTGCGGCAATGATATCTCCCTTCTTTGTGGGGATGATTGCTGACCGGTATTTTTCGACAGAAAAAATTCTAGCTGCCTTACATATCATAGGCGGGATCTTTTTATTTTACGCTTCAACCCTTACCGCCTTTCTTCCGTTCTACCTTACTTTAATTGCTTACACCCTCTGCTACATGCCTACGTTAGCGTTAACAAACTCCCTTTCTTTCCATCAGATGAAAAATCCTGGGCAGGAGTTCCCCGGCATCCGAGTATTGGGAACGATCGGTTGGATTATCGCTGGTCAAATCATTGGATACTCGAAAATCGAAGCAACAGCTATTCCTATGAAAATTGCTGCGGGTATCTCTATCCTAATGGGTTTCTATTGTCTTACTCTGCCGCATACACCTCCTAAGCAGGCTGAAAATCGTGTTACGCTTGGAAATATTCTTGGGTTAGACGCGCTTAAACTTTTAAAGACACCTTCCTTTGCCATATTTGTAATCTGTTCCTTTCTTATCTGTATTCCGCTGCAGTTTTACTATGCGTTTACCAATTTATTTCTTAATGAGATCGGAATCCAAAATGCGGCAGGGAA
>CAZNSF010000318.1:0-4364 GCA_964575565.1 uncultured Verrucomicrobiota bacterium
AACATGAGTGCTTTTAATAGGCTTAAGGCTTGCCTGTCACCTGAATCTAGTGGTGGCAGCTCCTAGCTCTTTTAAAGTTAGTCTGGGTTGTTTTGAATTTTATCCTCTCTTTGTGGTGGTTTAGCTGTCGAAGGATAGCCATTCTTCTGAAGAATACTTACAATTGAACCAAGCATTTTTGTGTGTTTAGCATCACCGGCCACCTTTGCTTCTTGTTCTAAACGGAGAACAAGGTGTGCGTAAAAATCGTAGGTGCCATACGTTTTTTTAAGAAGATTATGTTCGCTACAAAGAGTCTGACCGTTTTCGAGCGTACTCGAGCCACCTAATTGACGCGGGCGAATATGGTCGGCATGGATTTCGTAGCCATTAGCAGGCCCATTTCCACAAACCACACAATGATACCCATCACGCTCAAAAATTTGCTTGCGAACCGCTTCGCTAAACGGCTCATCGGCTACTTCGCCTTGATAACCAGGCACTCGCTTATAAACACCCTTTTTAACCTTCATGAGATATCCATCTTCATAAAGTTTACGAACCGCACGCCATGGATCTTGCGCATCCGGACGTATCGAACGAATATGAGAAGTAATTTCTTCCTGGGTAATATCCTGATTAGGGTGATTTTCGAAATATTCGCGAGCAATTGTTTCGATCGATTCGGCGTGCGCCGTGTTTGGAGTAACTGCTGGAGAATTTGTCTCTTGAGAACCGATCGCTATTAAAACACCTACCATCCCACCCATCAGCCAAAGCTTAAACGTTACTTTTTTCTTTTTGTAATTCACCATGCGAAGAATATTCATTAATCCACTTCAACTAAACGTACATCATCTACCCAAGCATCGCCACTTCCAACGAAGAAAAAAGATAACCAAGCCCCGTTAAATATCTTGCCATTGGTATCGATATTAAGTTCTTTCGCACCATCGAGGCGATATGTTTTGCGATACTGTATCCAATTACTGCTTAAGGCAACAGCGTCAGCGTAGTGGTGACGGATATAAATAGGCGGATTTTTTGGCGCCTTTGGATTAGAGATGCCTTCCCGATAATCAATAAAGCAGAGGATATTCATTCCTTTGCCTTTACTCCAAAAGGTCAGTTCATACTTTTTACCGAGAGTAAAAGAAAACTGATTATTCAAGATATAACAACCCTCCACAAAACTCTCCGAAAAACCAGTCGGCAGCGCAATATCACTGCTTCCTTCTGTCATTCGATGATGAAGAAAATGCCATCCACAAAATTTTTCGAACCAGGATAAATAAAATACGCGTTTCCCATCCTTAGGCTCAAGTGTGGAATCATTATCCTTACTGATTGCTTGTGCAAGAGGGGCAGTTCCTGTGTAAGGTGTGCCTTGTTTGATTGCAGAAAACAGATATTCATTTCTCCAAGAAGTGGGTTCTTTGAAGTCTTTAGCGGTATCCACTCCTTTAATGGAAAAACTCTTATCCAGTTCTGGGCTATCCCGTTTTCCTTTTCCCAAAGCTACCTCAATACTGCCGGTGGATGTTCCGTAAATAAGATCAGGAATGCCATCATTATTATAATCACACGCATAAACACTTATGGCGGTATCTAATCCTCTGCTATCGAGAGTAATAAACTTTGTAAATGGAAGAGGCTCTATCTTTTGAGGATTTTTAATTGCTTCTGCTGTTCCCAGGTAAAGCGCAATTCGGCCATTGCGATCGCCGACTACTAGATCAAGAATTCCATCGCCATTCCAATCATAAACGGTTGGTGCAAGCTGTTCGCGTCCTTCTCCAGAAGCTAAGTAAAATCTGGATTCCGGTTTAAAGACGGGTTTAGTTTTATTGCCAGTATTCAGCCAAACATACACACTATTGGCTGAATAAGTGCCTTCACCTACAATCAGATCTAGTAAGCCATCCTTGTTCCAATCCACAAGAACAGGCGCAGAATAGTTACCTATATTCATAGGATTACTACCATTAAACACCTTACTTACTTCGTAACCCAGCTGCACATCGTATTCTCGCGCAGGAGGGGGTAAAGAAGGAGGAAACCATCTTGGCTTAGCATTGCCTTGAGCCCAACGAGGTTCTTGGGCTGTTCCTTGATTCAGTAATAAATAAACTCCACCGTCGATATTACCAAAAAGAATATCTTTCTTCCCATCAGAATCCCAATCGGCTACATCAATTCGCGCAGCTGGCCCAAGATAAGTTTGTATTAAACGGCCCGCCTTAAAGGATGGCTTTCCTTTCGCACCCGTGTTCGGATACCAATAGAGAAACCCCAGTGAGCTCGAAACCACAAGATCGGGCAACTCATCCCCATTTACATCTACCAAACAAGGAGAAGCGGAAAAAGAAATGAATTTTGCATCGTTCTTCTCGGTGTAAACAGGCGCCCGAATAGTTTGCACCTGAAGATTGCCAATAGAATCTACCCCATCATACAAATTCGTGGAGGGAGTTACCTCTTCAAAACTGCCATTTGGAATTAAATTTTTCTGAGATGCTGATGGGGTAGCTGTTTGACCTTGCAAAAATAAAGCAGCGCTTAAAAAAAAGGCTATGAACCAACCTTCTGTGCTCGCAAAAGCTGACAGCATAATCAAAATCATCTGTTCTCAAGTTGTAATGTTAGAAATTTATCCTGAAAGCGTGTAAGGAGATAAATTACCACATTCATCCCAAATCGATATGAATTTGCGATACTTTCTCTATTCACATTTTGAAAAAAGTGATATTGAGGACATGAGGAATATGGTGGAAATTGCAGTTTATTTTGGAAATGAAGACGGGCGTCTGTGTATGGGGGAGATTGCAACCCAAAAAATTCTATATTCGGTCCAAGACGTCTGAAATATCTATCTGCCTGAGAAACCCATTCTTCCGTTTTATCAATCTCGCCATTCGGTGTCAGCGAAGTTTGCCATAAATCACTGTAGGCATTTAGCGTGTAAATGACTGCTGCGGCATCGTTAATATTAATTACTTCTACCGGTTCTCTATAGAAATTGACTCCTGCAGGTTGAGTATTAAGGCTAAAATAACTATTAAAGAGTGGATGTGCGTTGTTAATGGTCTCGAAGCTACGATCTGGTAACACTTTTTTCATTTCTCGCCGTAAGGCAATATCAAAACGGCTATAGCGACCCGGTAAAGCGCTGTCTATCCAAAGCGCGCCTCCCAGCATTAAATATTCACGGATATTCTCAACTTCCGCTTGGGTAAAGACAAAATCCCGATGCCCTGTCATAAAAATAAATGGCGGCCTATTTTTTTCCACCCAGTCGCGACTCGAAAGTTGAAGTGCTATTGATTTAAATGCCCCTTTTACCCTCCCTTGACTCCACTTTTCCATCTGAAGCATTAAATTGTATATTGAATTATTATACCACTGCCCATTACTGAACAAACCGAAATTACAATCCCAATCCCCACTATACTGGGACATATAACATGCAAATTTGGCCGTTGTCTTTTGTCCCTTCCCTGTTGGTCCCCGTTTAGCCCCTTCTCCTTCTATAGTTGCTTCCTGGAATTCACGAATGCTTTTCAACCGTGTGGCTTCAACCTTTGTGATCGCTTGCTGGGTGTTCCCAGTATTTTTGAAATTCGGATTCTCCACCGGTATCATCGGAATAGTAGGTGGCGGGATACTGAAGGTTGCTAATAATTTTTCGGTGCCAATCCTATTAACCTCTTTATGAGGCTGCAGACCAGGAATCTTGATATCGGGACCTTTTTCTTGCACCAAAGTACTGGGTGGCGGTGGTGGCGGTCTTGGAGGTTTAATAATAAAGACCTGATTTTCACTTTCAAAAAGCCCTTTTGTCGGAGCGTTTTCAAACATAATACGCTGACCTAAGAAAGCCAATGCCACCGAATGAACAAATAATGCGAGGAAAAGATATCTCGTATTAACAATTTTCAATGATAACCGCTTAAGGCGACCCTGGAACGAGGTATCAAACACAGGATCAAGGTCAAAATCATTAGCCATGATTAGGATCCCCCAAATGAAATATTTTTAACCTTAGCTGCCGAACAAGCATTTAAAACATCAATCACCCTTCGGTGCGGCACTTCCGGTTGGGGTGCAATGACTACAGGAATTTTATCATTAAAAATCATGATTTGTTCTGCAAGCTTAGAGCGAAGCTTTGATAATTCCACATCTCCGGGAGTACCTACTTGCTCACGATTTAAACTTACCGAACCATCCATATCGATCTCGATATTCATATCCACCATCACATTCGCATCTGTAGATCCCATCCCCCCCCTACTTGGCAAATTAACGCCTAACTCGTTTTCAACCTGTTTTAACGCTACAGTGATCATAAAAAAAACCAACAGCACCAAGATGAGATCAATCAT
>CAZNSF010000319.1:0-8494 GCA_964575565.1 uncultured Verrucomicrobiota bacterium
CTGGGAGTAAGCTCATCAATAGTCTAAAGTAGAAAACTTTTAAGTGGAGATTCTTCTCTCGATGCTTAAGGGCTAAAATCTCTAGCTTGCTTCAACGGTGCGAATATCCAACCCACAAGATTTTGGCCTTACCTTCACTTCTCACAGCACTATTTATTCCCAAGTTAATACACCTGCGGTTTGATATTCAGTGACACGAGTTTCGAAAAAGTTCTTTTCCTTACCTAAATCGATGGTTTCGCTCATCCATGGAAATGGATTGCGCGAGCCGTATTGTACGGCGAGTCCAATGCGTTCGAGTCTTCGATCGGCAATGTGCTGCACATATTCACGGAACAACCCCTCATTTAGTCCTAAAATGCCTTGAGGCAAACAATCTTTGGCATAAGCAACTTCAAGCTCTACAGCTTCTCGAATTTTCCCGATCAGCCGTTTTTGAAAACCAGAAGTCCAAATTTCCGGGTTTTCTTCTTTAAGGGTATTGATAAGGTCGATCCCAAAATTTAAATGTACTGTTTCATCACGCATGATGTATTGGAATTGTTCCCCAATGCCTGTCATACGATTTTGTCGATGAAATGAAAGAATCATCACAAAACCGCTATAAAAGAAAATCCCTTCCATGATCACGTAGAAGCCAACTAAGTTTTCGAGAAACTTTTGTTTGCCTTCGAAAGTTTCGGTAAAGAAGTCGGGTCGCATTACATCTTCGGTCAGTGATATTTCGAAGACATCCTTATCGTGAATGGTGTTGACCTCATGATACATGTTAAAAATTTCGCGCTGATCCAATGAAAGAGATTCTACAATATAGTGGAAGGTATGGGTGTGAATAGCTTCTTCAAATGCTTGACGCAGCAAATACTGACGAGCTTCCGGATTGGTAATATGTTTAAAAATGGCTAATACAATATTATTGCCAACAAGGCTTTCGGCTGTGCTAAAAAATCCTAGATTGCGCATAATCACGTGCCGTTCAGCATCGGTAAGTTTATCGGACTTCCATAATTCAATATCGCGCCCCATTGGAACTTCATTAGGCATCCATTGATTTGCGCAACCATTCAGATAATGCTCCCAAGCCCAATGATATTTCAAAGGCATTAGCTGATTGACATCTGTAGCGCGACAATTAATCAGCCTTTTATCCTGTGGGTTTAGACGTTTAGTAAGTTCATGGGGTTTGGGTGGTGTATCAGTAACAGTGCAACAAGACATAGGATTTTTAGGGAGTTAAGGTTGTAAGTTTAAAAAAATTATTGGCAACTTTCACAGGTTGGATCATCAAGGCTGCATGCCTTGGGTTGGGGTTCGGTTTCCGGAGAGCGCTGAATAATAATATTGCTCGAAGCAGATTTGTTTTTCATCCAACGCGGTTGGATTCCACGACGATTAATATCGGTAGTGGACTTTTCGATCTGGGTGGCTGCTAATGTGCGTAAATAGTAAGTGGTTTTCAGACCCTTTTCCCATGCCAAGAAATACATATCGTGTAACTTCTTACCATTAGGAACAGCAAGATACAGGTTTAGCGATTGTCCCATATCGATCCATTTCTGCCGGCGGCTAGCGCATTCAATTAGCCACTTCGGATCGATCTCAAACGCTGCTAAATAAATTTCCTTGAGATCTTTTGGAATACGTTTGATCTCTTGGATAGATCCATCGAAATGCTTTAAATCATCAATCGTTTCATCGTTCCACAACCCTAAGGTCTTCAGATCTTCAAAGAGGAAAAGATTGAGGGTAGCAAATTCTCCGGAAAGATTCGATTTAGCGAACAAGTGTTTATAGGTCGGTTCGATTGATTGGGAAACGCTCGTGATATTGGAAATGGTAGCTGTAGGCGCAATGGCCATCGTGTTGCTATTGCGCATGCCATGTTCTTTGATGGCTTTGCGGACCGCATTCCAATCAAGAGTAGTAGATCGGTCTACCGAGAAAAACTCTCCGCGCTCACGCGCAAGGACATCTAAAGTATCGATAGGCAACAAACCCCGATCCCATTTTGATCCCACATAGCTGACATAAGGGCCGCGTTCTCGAGCTAGTTCTGTGGAAGCAAGGATCGCATAATAAGAAATCATTTCCATACTGCGGTCTGCAAATTCTACAGCCGCTTGGCTGGCATAACTGATCCGTAGTTTATAAAGCGCATCTTGGAATCCCATGATTCCTAATCCCACCGGCCGATGGGCCAGGTTCGATACCCTTGCTTCAGAGGTTGGGTAAAAATTGATGTCAATCACGTTATCCAACATCCGCATGGCTGTTCGGATAGTCTGCGCTAAAAGCGGTTCATTTAAACCTTTGTCAGTAAGATGAACTACAAGATTGACCGACCCAAGATTACAAACGGCAGTTTCATTTTGAGAGGTGTTGAGTAAAATTTCTGTACAGAGGTTTGAACTATGGACCACCCCTATATGATCTTGTGGCGAACGAATATTAGAAGGATCTTTAAACGTAATCCATGGATGACCCGTTTCGAATAACATCGAAAGCATTTTACGCCAAAGCCCAATAGCCTCGATTTGCTTAAACTGCCGCAATTCGCCATGCTGGGCTTTTGTTTCATATTCAAGGTAACGTTTTTCGAACGCAGAACCGTAGAGATCATGTAAATCGGGTGTTTCACTTGGGTTAAAAAGCGTCCATTTCCCTTTTACAGCAACACGCTTGAGGAATAAGTCCGGAATCCAATTGGCGGTATTCATATCGTGGGTGCGACGGCGCTCATCACCAGTATTTTTTCGCAGTTCAAGAAAATCTTCGATATCCAAGTGCCATGTTTCTAGATATGCACACATAGCGCCTTTACGTTTACCGCCTTGATTTACAGCTACTGCAGTGTCGTTAGCCACTTTTAAGAATGGGATGACTCCCTGGCTTTGCCCATTCGTGCCTTTAATATGGGCGCCCGTGGCACGAACATTGGTCCAATCGTTACCTAAACCACCAGCCCATTTCGAAAGCTTAGCATCATCGGCCACTACCTTAAAAATGTGATCGAGATCATCCATCACCGTTGAGAGATAGCAGGAACTTAATTGCGGATGGCAGGTGCCCGAGTTAAAAAGCGTAGGCGTGGATGAGGTGAATAAAAATTGAGAAAGAACATGATAAAACTCAATGGCACGTGCTTCCTTTTGAGCACCTTCGTTAATAGCCAAACCCATCGACACCCGCATCCAGAAATATTGAGGGGTTTCTAAACGACGCCCTTCGTGATGAATCAAGTATCGGTCGTAAAGAGTTTGCAACCCCATGTAATTAAATTTCATGTCGCGTTCGAGACAGAGCGTATTCGAAAGTTTTGCGATATCGAATTTGAGAAGCCCTGGACTTAATCTCCCTAGCCGCACTCCTTCGGCAAGATAATCTTTAAAGTAAGAGGTATGCACGGTGACCGCATCTTCTGATGGCAACGCTTCACGATAAATAATTTGGAGTAATAAACGTGCTGCCACAAAAGAATGGATGGGTTCCCGCTCGATATGCGCTCGAGCTGCCATAATATTGGATTTATCAATTTCGGCAGTATTGACGCCTTCATAAAGATTTTTGATCGATTCTTCTGCAATCGTTTGGGCTGATACTCGGGTCTCCAATCCCGCGCATGCTAATTGGATAGCTTTTAGAATGCGCTGGGAATCAAACCGTTCCTTACTACCATCTCGATGTGTAATAAAACTAGGCGCAACAGTTTGAAGAGTACCCGTTGATGCTGCTGTAGGAGCGGTCGTTGGTTTTCCGCTCTCACGCGTCTTCTTGCGTTCTTCACGATAAAGAATGTATCGGCGTGCTATATGATGATGTCCTGCTGCCATCAGTTGGGCTTCGACAATATCTTGTATTTGCTCTACATGCACATGTTCACCACGCACAAGTTTGCCGAGCACTAAATTCACTGCACTTTCCGCAGCCTGTTGAATATATTCACGTTCTTGGACAGAAAGTTCTTTAGCCTCTTCAACACCAGTTTCTGCTTTGAACGCACTTTCAATTGCTAAAAAAATTCGAGCTTCATTAAATGTATCACGGCGCCCATCGCGCTTGGTGATAAAAAATTCTGCTCCTTGTAGGGGATCGACGCCATGAAGAGTCATTTGTGGGGATAGTGGGTCTGTAATCATAACTTGTTGGCTATCAGTTGGTTACGTCTCCGCTGCTACTCCAACTTAAATTCGAATTGGGATGCTGTCAACCAAAAAACCACAATATGTCGTAGCTAGTTGATTTGCGGAGCACTACAGGTAGTAAAAAGATCAAAAGGCTGTCAACACCAAAAGGCGATTTTTTAAAAAAATTTAATTTCGCAGCTACGCAACTATCCTACAACACTCAAAAAAACATATATTTTTGTTGAACCCAGATTTTGCATTAGCAAAATCTGCCCGCGGGGCCGCACCTGCGGGGTTAAACCCCGAACGCTTTCGGCCTTTGGCAAAATTTGCGCGCACTTTTTTGTTCACAAGGTCTTCTCCCGATCCCATTGAAAAGCAATCACCAATAACGTTTCTTCCGTGTTTCATGCAAATTTTGGGTTGGCAAGAAAGCGAAGACCCGTTTTCAAAAAAAAGAAGCTTAAAGATTTTTACCGAGGGAATAATGACACGACTATGAATCTAAAACTTACTCTGTCCGGTGGCCTCTTTCTTTAAAATCAGCCTGGAGGCCAAGCCATTTTTCGACCGCCAAGGACGTGAATATGGAGATGAGGTACGGCTTCACCGGCATCACGCCCATTGTTAATTACCAGACGGTAACCCGTTTGTTCCAAGCTCATTTTGCGCGCCACTTCTGCTGCCGCTAAGAGAAGTTTGCCGAGAAGCAAAACATCTTCTTCTTGGGAAGTAGCGATGCGAGTAATTATTTTTTTTGGAATAACCAGAATGTGTGTCGGCGCTTGAGGCGCAATATCATGAAAAGCAATTACCTCTTCAGTTTCGTAGACAATATTAGCTGAAATTTGGCGCGCAACGATTTTTTCGAATAAAGTCATGCTAAACTTAAAGACTTGTATTGCTGAATCCGTCAACAACATATCATACAAACCATAAAAAACTGATTCTTTTGGATATTACGCTTAAAAATCTAAGTAATTGATAAATAACGAGATACATATAGAAAAGTTACTTTAAAGGTTGCATTAATAGATCATTTTGACTAATTTGTACAAGTTGACCCTATTAGACACTTTCCTTAAAACCTTAACCCATTAAAACCATGACTAGAACTATAAGTGTTTCGGATGCTAAAAGTCACTTATCAGAACTCGTTGGCCGTATGATGTATGCTGGCGACCATATTGTTATCGAACGGCACGGCAAAGCTGTTGCTGCGATGATCCCCATTGAGGATTATACAGAACTAGAAAAGCTAAAACGCCAACGTCCATCAACCGCCTCCCAAGATCGTCATCAAGAAGTGTTTTCCGATATTATCCAACGATAAAATTTTTTTAGAAAATCACCTCTCATCTTTCATGAACTTGAAAGCAACCAATATTGTTGGGATTGATCTCGGGAGCAGTTCCTTTAAAGCTGTACGCCTGCAAAAAAAGGGCGCCCAATATGTTTTAGTAGGTGTAGCCATGCTTCCTGCTGGGCCTGCTTCGCCTACACCAGTAGCACCAACAGAACAATCCGTTGCTGCTCAAATTAAAGAATTAGCTTCTCTTATTAAAGCTTCTGGTGCGGATGTTCACTTTGTCACAAATTCTTTGAATAGCACGGTACGATATGTTGAATTACCGAGCATTCCACTTGATGAAATCCGTTCTGCGATCAAACTTAATAGCGCAACCTACCTTCGTCAGAATTTCGAAAGTTATACTTTCGATGTATCTCCATTAGATCCAGGAGCGAAAGACGCGTTCGTAGCGAAAAAGCGGAAAGGAAAAGAAGGAGGCGCCTCAACAGCGTCCGGCGGAAAAATAAAATCTATGGTTGGGGGAGTTTCTTCTCCAGAAGTGGTGCTCTATTTCCATGCTGCGCGCCGCGCAGGAATTAAACCGAGTTCTCTCCAGTTATCACCAATTGCCTTAATGAACGGATTTGAAGCCGCTTATCCGGATATTTTTAATAATCAAGCTGTAGCCTTACTAGAGCTCGGGTTTTTATCTTCGACCCTCACTATTTTAGATCGAGGACAACCTCTCCTTACTCGCACTGTTCCCACAGGCGGCAAACAGATTTCTGAATATATTGCCCAAATTTCAAGCATCGATTTTATGAAAGCGGAGGCGCTGAAACTACAAGAAAATTTTGATTTAGGCGAGGCGGTTTCGCGCATCTGTGTGAACCTCACTCGGGAAACACGTTCTTCAATCAATTTCTTTGAAAAAAACAGCGATCAGCTTGTATCCAAAGTATATCTCACAGGGGCTTCGGTAGGCTCTCAAACCGTGGTTCAGGCTTTAAGTGAAGGGATAGGTTCGGCATGTGAGGCATGGAACCCAGCAAATGGATTAACCATGGAATTGCCTGCAGCACAGCGAGAAATTTTTAATAAAAATCCACATCTATTTGCGGCTGCGCTCGGCGTTACCAGATCTCAAATCCCAAACTCCACGCCCCAACAAAAAGTTACGCCTAAAGTTAAGGAAGGACATTCTACACAAACAACGATTTCGTAAATTTTATTTTCCATGCTTTACCTTAATCTTTTCCACGAACAACAACAGATCCAACGAGAAAAGGATTTTGATCCAGTCCGCTTGACCATTTTAGGAGGGGCATTACTTGTAACCGTGATTATTGTATGGGCAGTTGGGATTTATTTGGGAATGGGGCAGTTGCGTTCCGACCTTGCAGATAACAAAAATAAATCCGCCAAAAAGGAGAAGGAATTCAAAGCTCTTGGAATGTTGACCGATCTTCCAAAGATACAATCCCAAACACAATCTTTACAAAATCGGACGGCCTATAGAACCTTGTTTGCAAACCAATTAGATTCTTTTCGCAATACAATCCCGACAAATTGTCAGGTGCTTTCATTAAAAACCACACGCTTGATAAACCCAATAGATATTCCGGTTCCTGGTATCACAGTTCCTGGCAAGAAAGCTGGTCCCCCCATAGTAAAAAAAATGATGGTTCCTACCTTAGACATTACTTTTCAGGTTTCTACCCAAGCCAAAAGTAAAATAGAGGTTTTGCAAATCCGCGATCAGTTATTGGAAGTTCTTCAGAAAGAACAAGAATCTCGGGTAAAAGAGTATCGTAATTGGTTACATCAAGAACGCCTCGATTCAGCAACGAATGTTTGGAAGGAAGTAGCTGTTTTTACCGTTACAGCCCAAGACCCTAAAGAAGGAGAAATGGCTGTCGGAATTTTTGAATACAAAACGCCTATTTTTTTAAAGGATCAACCTAAAGAACCATGAAACTAAGCCCGGAAAAACAAAAACATCTAGCCCTTACCTTGCTGGTTGTAGTAACTGTAATGATCGGCCTTTGGTATTTCGCGATTAACGGTCAGAAAGTTGCCGAAAAGCGCAATAAAAAGACTCTTGTACAGTTGAAAGAGAAGGTCGAAAAATACGAAAAAGATATTCGTAAAGAGAAAAATGATCGCGACCAGGCGAAGTCTTACCAGGCCATGATTGATCAGTACGAAGGACAAATGCCTCCCAAAGGCAATCCAGAAACCTGGCTTGTTAAAACGCTTAGCGATCTTGCTACCCAACAAAAAATCCAGATTCTTAATACCACGATCCAGCCTATTAGCGAATTGAGCGATTTTAAGTTTAAAAAACAGCCCTACAAGCTAGTGGGGTTTCGATTCGAATTTAATGGAGAGTTTAACCAAATCGGCAAATTTTTAGAAAACTTAGAAAATAATATACCCCTTATGGAAGTAGATGATCTTTCGATCACTAGCGGCAGCCCAAGTGCTCGCCATATTCATACCGTAGCAATCCGTGTTTCTATGGTAACAAAATGATGAACACCTTAAATAACATACAAAAGAGTCTCTGTATTCCCTTCCTTGCTAAAGAGGAGGCGGGAGAGGTTTCTTGGCAAACGGGAGCAGTATTGCAATTTAAAAATGGATTTCTCTTAGGCAGCTTAATCCTCGGTTTATATCTTCCATTCCTTGGATATGCTGTGCCTCCAGAAACAGCGCCGAAACAAGAGACGGCGGCTCCTATTACCACAAATGCTATTCCACAAGCTGTTTTTCGTGAGCTCGAACGAGATCCCTTTTCGCCGATCGGATATGTTAAGCCGGTTAAATTGCCCGGTGAGCAAGATATTCCTGAAATCGATTTTAAGCTTATTATCAGCGGTATTAGTATTTATGGCAGCGATGCGATGGCTACCTTGGCCGATGGCCAACTGATTGAAGCAGGTGAAACCTATAAATTTAAATCACCGGATGGTAAAGCGACGATTAAATACAAAGTTCTTCAAATTACAGAAGATACGGTCGTAGCCCTCTACAATGGCAGGAAATACGAATTTAAATTAAAAAGCCCAACCCTCGA
>CAZNSF010000320.1:0-6269 GCA_964575565.1 uncultured Verrucomicrobiota bacterium
GCGAATTATTCATAGCGACATCTACTTGAGCTTCGCGCGCTTCGTATGGCACATAATCGAGATCGCATTCTTGATCTGGATTATCAAGGTTGATGGTAGGTGGCACCTTATTTTCTTGAATGGCTTTAGCACAAATAGCCATTTCAACAGAGCCTGCAGCGCCTAAGAGATGTCCGGTCATGGATTTTGTGGAACTAACCATTAATTTACCAGCATGTTTACCAAAAACACTTTTAATAGCTTGAGTTTCGCAAAGATCACCTTGTGGAGTGGAGGTGGCATGTGCATTGATGTAATCAATGTCTTCAGGGTTTAAACCAGCATGTTGGAGGGCCATTTTCATGCATCGTGCGGCGCCCTTACCATTTGGAGACGGAATTGTGATATGGTAGGCATCGGCTGTATTTCCATAGCCTATCACTTCACAATAAATGCGTGCCCCACGTTTTTTCGCGTGGCTTAATTCTTCAATAATCAATATACCAGCCCCTTCTCCCAACACAAATCCATCACGATCGCGATCAAAAGGGCGACTTGCTTTTTCAGGTTCATGATTGCGGGTACTAAGCGCTCTTAATGCTAAAAAGCCAACAATGCCAAATGGACAAACAGTTGCTTCGCTGCCTCCAGCAATCATCACATCGGCTTCTCCTCGACGAATGATGTGGAAGGATTCTCCCACTGAATGCGAAGAAGTAGAGCAAGCACTGACGATGGACATATTTGGGCCATACACACTAAATTCTTTTGCGACCACGGAAGAAGCCATGTTACCCAGCATCATAGGAATCACAAATGGTGAAACGCTTGCAGGCCCCTTATGAATCAAATTTGTAGATTGTTTTTCAATCGTATGCAAACCACCGATTGCTGAACCGATAATGGTGCCTACCATATCACCATTTTCGATGCCCAAGTTTAAACCTGAATCTTCAACGGCTTTTTTAGCAGCAGCTATTGCTAATTGGGTATAACGGTCAGCGCGTCGCACGTCTTTGGGATTATTAAAGAAAAAGGCTGGATCAAATTCTTTAATTTCAGAAGCAATCTGGCACTTGTAGGGCGCCGCATCAAAGCTGGTAATACGCTGAACACCAGATTTACCAGCAAGAATATTTTTCCAAAAGGTGTTGATATCACTGCCTAAGGAAGTAATGACGCCGAGGCCAGTAATGACTACGCGACGGTAGCCGTTATGGAGTTGTTCCATAAAAGAGTTTTTATGAATTAGTGGATGAGGTCGGTTTTAGCTATAACTCTTTAGAAACATTATTTTGGTTTAAAATATTTACTAAACCAATTTTTTAGCAATGAGTGTAGCGTTGTGACCGCCAAATCCAAAGGAATTGTTCACAATTGCGCGGACAGGTGTTTGGCGAGCACAGTTTGGAACGTAATCCAAATCACAAGCAGGGTCCGGATGATCTAAATTAATCGTGGGCGGCACTTGATCTTGCTCCAGAGCCTTTGCGCAAATGGCCATTTCCACAGAACCAGCCGCACCCAAGAGATGGCCAGTCATAGACTTTGTGGAACTTACCATCAGTTTGCGGGTGTGTTGGCCAAATACTGTTTTAATGGCTTGTGTTTCGCAAATATCACCTTGAGGAGTAGAAGTGCCGTGGGCGTTAATATAATCAATATCTTCTGGGTTTAGCCCAGCAGATTCCAATGCCATTTTCATACATCGAGCGGCTCCTTCTCCATCGGGAGGAGGAGCGGTCATGTGATAAGCATCTGCTGTATTTCCGTAACCAACAAGTTCGCAGTAAATACGTGCCCCACGTTTTTTTGCATGCTCTAATTCTTCAATCACTAATACACCAGCCCCTTCGCCCATCACAAAACCATCGCGATCGCGATCAAAAGGGCGGCTCGCTTTTTCGGGCTCGTTGTTTCTTGTACTTAATGCTTTCATTGCAGAGAAACCACCAATTCCCATAGGCGTAATAGGAGCCTCACAGCCTCCGGCAATCATCACATCAGCCTCTCCTCGGCGAATGATCTGGAAGGATTCTCCAATCGAATGAGTGGCCGTAGAACAAGCTGTGACAATCGACATATTAGGGCCTCGCGCCCCAAATTCCATGGAGATAATGCCAGAGGCCATATTGCTAATCATCATGGGAATTACGAATGGCGAAAGACGGGAAGGGCCTTTTTCCATTAAAACAATATGCTGTTTTTCTAGGGTTTGTAATCCGCCAATACCGGAACTAACTAAAATACCCACTTTATTCATGTTTTCAACCGGCAGATTTAATCCGGAATCCTGGTTCGCCTTTTTGGCAGCAGCCATCGCCAATTGCGCATAGCGATCACAATGGCGCACATCCTTAGGAGTGCTAAAAAAGGATGCAGGGTTAAAATCTTTAATTTCAGCAGCGATCTGGCAATCGTAGGCCGCAACATCAAAGCTTGTGACCCGGCTTACCCCTGATTTGCCAGCAAGGATGTTTTGCCAAAAGACCTCCAAGTCTTGCCCTAGGGAGGTGATTACCCCAATACCAGTAATGACAACACGCTTATAGTCGTGTATAGTTTGCCCCATATCATCTAAACAAGTAAAAGCGCTCGCTTGGGCAATTATACCCAGAGACCGCTCTTCAAGTAAGGTTTTTCTTTCTAGGGCTATTCGCCCTGCTTTTCTTTGATGTAGTTAATAACATCTCCAACAGTAAGCAGTTTTTCAGCTTGTTCATCCGGAATTTCAGCCCCGAACTCTTCTTCGAAAGCCATCACAAGTTCGACGGTATCAAGAGAGTCGGCGCCTAAATCTTCGATGAATCTTGCAGTGGGTGTTACTTGTTCAGCATTTACACCTAACTGCTCAACAATGATGTCTTTAACTTTATCTTCAATGGTTTTTTCAGGCATAGAGTATCCTCCTTTGGGTGAGAGCGCGTTTAAGCCTTATGGCGAAATAGTTGTCAACTGTATATTCACTTAAACGAGTTTTTTTTAGGCCCCAAAACTTTTGTTTTCAGGGCTTGTAGATAGTTGCTGGATGTTTTAAGAGAGCCTTTATGGTCCGAATTAAAATTTGTGGAATTACTCATCTGGATGATGCGTGGAGCGCAATCGAAGCAGGAGCGCATGCGCTCGGATTTATTTTTTATGAAAAAAGTCCAAGGTATGTTTCATTAAGGATAGCATCAAATATTTGTACAGCATTACCTCCTTTTATTTCGCGTGTAGGGGTATTTGTCAATGAATTAGAGTACGTTATTGAAAAGGCAATTGCCGAGTGCGGTTTGGATACTTTGCAATTTCATGGAGATGAGCCACCAGGTTTCTGTCAAAAATTTACGCCCAAGGCAATTAAGGCGTTTCGAATAAAAGATAGTGGAGATTTACGGCAAATGGCCGATTACGATGTGGATGCTTGGCTTTTGGATACTTATTCTCCTCAAGCATCGGGAGGAACGGGGGAGACTTTTGATTGGAAGCTAGCCTTGAAAGCAAGAAAAATGGGACGACCTATTATCCTTTCCGGTGGACTTACCCCAAAAAATGTGGCGGATGCCATAAAAGTGGTCGAGCCTTATGGAGTAGATGTTAGTAGTGGAGTGGAGCTTTCCCCCGGAAAAAAAGATACTGCTAAAATAAAAGCATTCTGTAAGGCGTGTCGGCTAGGCTGACTTGGGCCTTATATTCAAGGTCGGCCATAAATTGAACTTTTTGGAAAGCCATTTCTCCCGTAACAAATTCTAGTCCTCTTCATATTCTCTCTGAAAGTGTAGTTCGCTAGTTACTTCCGTAAAAGTGGGAATCTAATGTTTATGACCGTGTCAAGGCCATCAAATTTTTAGCCGGTGAACGCAGATATTTGTATGATACGCATTTTTTGCGCTATAGAATATCTTTGGAATAGAGATATTAAGGTCAAATACCTAGATTTTTGCAGGTTTTAGATGGGGAAAGGCAGTTTTTAGGCTCTAAAGTGGTCTATTTAGGGTTATGGCATAACTAATGCTTTCAGGTAGGGTATGAAACAAGCCCTATCAAGTAGAGGTTGGTCAAGTACCGAGAAAAGGTTATTCCGATTTAGAGATGTAGGTAGGGTTAGTCTTTTTCTAAGCATTTTGTTAGTCGGGTGTGGATTTGAGCAGGTTTTTGCAGAAGAAAAGGGGTCCTCTTGCAATGATGCTTCCCAAGTCGCACCCCAAGCAACTTTTGAGAACACAGATAAAGAAACAGAAATTTTAGGCCGAAAAATCATTGCGATCACTGCAGAACGTTTTGAGAAGATCACAGGAGTCCATGTTGGGAAACTGCCCGTTACGGTGAGATTTGCAGAGGAAATTGTATTTGGTGATGCCAGCCGCGTTTCTTCAGGAAAGGTACAGGGAGTTACATTATATGATCGGGATTCGTGCACCATCCAAATTGCCAAAAAACGTATCTCAACTTTTGGTAGAGTTCTTGCCCACGAAGTGACCCATGTTTTTGTAAGGGAAGCCTTTGGCCAGGCCCTCAATCGTACTCTTAATGAAGGCTTAGCGGAATATATGGCAGCCCAGGAGTTTCCTTCCGAAGTAGAACGCGATATGCGGAATGCAGCTGCAAAAGGGTTTGTTCCTCAAGGCCTTCGCACTTATGTAGATGGGCACCGCTTCTGTAAAAGTTTTGCAGAAGATGCTAATTTCGCTGCTTTCTTTGCTCGCGAAATCAAAAAATCAACCCATACCGATTTCTCTGAATTAAAAGAGGTGTGGGAAGGGCAAGTGTCTAAATAACAACAGAGGTTGGCCTCTATGTTCTCTGCGAGAGGTCATTTTATTTCCAATCGATAGCCAACTCCATGGACTGTCCTAATCCACTTCGGATTATCAGGATCTTTTTCGATTTTACTGCGAATGCTTGCAATATGGTTATCGACTGTTCTCGTGGTCGGGAACGATGCGTAACCCCAAACAATATCAAGAAATTGTTGACGCGTAATAGGCTCTCCCTCTGCCTCCGTAAGTAATCGTAACACGGCAAACTCTTTAGCCGTAAAATACAAAGGTTTCTTGCCGCGTATAGCTTTTAGTTTTATAAAATCAATTTGCACATCACCGAAAGTAATGGATTGCGGCCCTTTTTCGCCTCGTTGATTGCGTCGTAAAAGGGCGCGAATGCGTGCGAGTAGTTCATCGGTGCTGAAGGGTTTTACGAGATAATCATCCGCACCTGCATCGAGACCGGTTACACGATCTTCAATCTGGCCTTTGGCTGTGAGCATCAGAACTGTTACTGGGTTATTCAGACGTCGAAGTTCTGTACAGAGATCGTAGCCATCTAGTTTGGGCATCATGATATCGAGGAGGATCAGATCGGGCTTCTCTTTAATGGCGCGTTCGAGGCCCGCTTGCCCATCCGCAGCGGTGAGGATGCGGTAGCCTTCGACTTCCAGACAGTCTTTGAGGGCTGTCCGCATAGCGAATTCATCTTCGATAATTAAAATCCGTTGCATAATTTTTAAGAAAAATGGATCGCGCCAAGACGCCAAGTCGCAAAGAAAGCATTGGATGGACGTAACACAAAAACCTTAGCGCCTTTGCGTCTTTGCGCGAAACAAGTTTTTTGGATAATCATAATTCAGTTTTGTAATTTGTAATCTGGAATTTGAGATTTCTCCATGCTGGGAGCATGGAGCGGTAGTTCTATCGTAAATCGGCTGCCTTGGCCAACAGCGCTGCGAAGAGTGATTTTACCGCCATGGGCATCGATCACATGTTTAACAATACTTAAACCAATGCCAACGCCTTGTGTTTCCCTTCTTAGTTCCGCTCCGCGACGGTAAAACGATTCAAAAATCTTTTCATGTTCTTCCGGTGGAATGCCCTGGCCTTCATCTTCTACCCAAAGCAAAACCGTGGTTGGTTGAAATTCTAAGCCAACCGTTACAGTTTTACTCGCCGGTGAATGTTTAATAGCGTTATCAATCAAATTGATCAGGGTTTGTTGAATGGCGCGGCCATCGAGAGAGGGTTGGGGGAGCACACGCGGCTCGCGTGTTCTATCTGGCGGCTCGCCAGATAGTGTATTCGGAGAAGAAACCGTCGAGTCTCCGATTTCAGCCTCCCAGCGGGGGGCGCTCCCCTTAAATACAAGATTTACTTGGCGTTCGGCTGCATAAGGCTCCATTGTTTTAACCGTATCTTGAATGAGAGCTGCTAAATTCGTTGGCTCGAACTCATATTGCTTACGGTTTTGATCAATCCGTGAGAAATCGAGTGCATTTTCGATGAGAGAAGAAAGCCTGCGGCATTCTTGAACAATCA